>NZ_PNDI01000028.1:0-43685 GCF_005887465.1 Pseudoalteromonas sp. S1610
AACCTTGAACCTTGAACCTTTTCAAAGTACCAAACTAAAACCCAAGTTTGCAAAGTACACTGGTGGTGCTTATATTAAACTAAGTGATTGGGAGAATGCGCTTGGCTAAATACCTACTACTGTTGTTTGTTTTTTCTTATGTTTTTATAAACTCGGCTTTTGCTACTGTAAAAGTGGGCGTGACTCACTGGGTTGATTACACTAATCCGGATGAAACAGGCGTTTATATTGAATTATTAAAAGAAGTTTATGCAGATGAACAGCTCGAGTTTGATTTTAGTACTTACAAACGAATTACCAATTTATTTGAACAAAAACAGTATGACTTCGTAATTGGTGTTGCTAAAGAAGATGTTCCTTTAGCCTATTATCCTCATTGGTACTTAGATTATGATTATCCAATTAATGCCTATTTTTTAAATTCTACTAATAACTTTAATAAGTTATCTGATTTTAACAACAAAGTATTAAGCTGGCTCGACGGCTATAATTTCGATAAGTTTATTGAATACCCACACGATTATTACCCGGTGTCTACTATTGAAAACGCAGTGGCTCTGCTACTGAATAAACGTATAGATGCTTTCGTTGATTTTGACTACAACATTCCCAAAGAGTATAAATCAAAGCTTAATTATGTAGAGCTTGTACCTGCAAGGCCTATTTATTTAGCCTTTTCGAACGATGAAAAGGGCAGAGCCTTGGCGCGAAAATTTGACCAAACCATGCCAAAATTAAAATCATCGGGACGGTTGCAGGAATTATATAAATCAGATTATGACAATACGCGGTTTGCTGACTTTGACGCAAGTAAAATAAAAATCGTATTGAGTAGTAACGATGAGTCTTTGCTGCGACTGAACTCAGTTACTGAAGAAAAATCACTCGACGCACAGCTTTATGAATTAATTTTGACTGAAATGCGAGACTACAGAGTTGAGTTTGTAAAAGCGCCGAATACAAATAATGAAGTTCAATTTGGCACTAATTATTGTTATGCCAATAAAATTAACACCCCAGAACGAGCAAACCGCTATTTAATATCAAAGCCGTTTTCTTTGTATCTCGCTCCGCGACTTTATTCTCCTACTGATTTAACTGAATTTAAGCATATGAAAAATTTAGACGAGTTAGTGTCTCAAAGTGAATTAAGGTTGGGATTATCAAAATTCAGAATATTCTCCGAAGACATTATGTCTCTACTTGAAGAAGTAGATAAAACTAAAATAAAACCAGCGCCCACTAATATATTCTCTAGATTACAACAATTAGCTAAGTTGCAAGAATTTGATGCGTCTATTGAATACCCCAGCGATGTAGTCACGTATTGGCAGGATATAACAGACGCAGACATTCACTCCTTTGATTTGAAATTAAATACATCGTTTACTGTTGGGCATTTAATGTGTGAGCGTAGTGAAGAAAATATAAAATTTGTTCATGATTTTAATAATACACTCTCAAAATTAATTCAAAGCGATAAATACAAAGCGCTTATATATCACTTTGCGGCTGATTTACCTGCTGAAGAGTTTAATAAAATTTATCAGCAAGCACTGTTGGGTGAAAAGTGAGAACGCAAGCACAGCGTAGTTTTTTAACCGCTAGGGTAGGCTATTTATTATTGAAATCTTTGCTCTGAAAATTCAAACAATGGCACTGACAAGTGCCCCCGCGTCTGTAATACCTGCATCCTTCATGGCTTGGCTGATCATTTGCACGAGCGCAATTACCTGAGATTGTGTTGATGAAACGATGTTTGCTTGTGCTTCAATTTGTGCCTGTATAGCCTCGTCTTCTTGGTCCGATTGAGCTTGTAATTGAGTGAGTTGCTCTTTTTGTTCTTCAAGCAGCTGCTTGAGCTCTTTAAGTTGCTCTATCATTTTTGCAATATATTCAGGCATTTCTGAATTTGTGGTTTTTTCAGCTTTTTGCTCAGCCTCTTTTCCTGAGAGCTTATTACGCTCTCTGTCTGATAATTGATAATCAGCGTTGTCCTGATTTTTTGTTGTTTCTTTTGTTTGTTGTGCAATATTTGTTTTTTCGGCTGTAATTTTAATGTCAAAGGCTGAGTGTTTATTTAGCTGTATCACGGTTAATTATCCATAATGTTATTCGTTACCAATTTAGCTATCGGCAGGAATGCTAAAGTACTAAAGCGATAAATACAAAAAATGACATCTCATTATATATGCTCACTTCGATAATTATGCCTCTTATCGCTTATGTATTTACCAACCTCTAAATTTATTTTTTATTTTAAATTATATAATTTTTATATTGACACACTGAGTGCTTATTACTACATTTGTAATAGTTGAAAACTACAGTTGTAGTAATAGAGGTTAAAATGAAACTTAGTGAATTTGAATTAGACATAATGCAGTTGCTTTGGCAGCACGAGCCTTGTACTGCTAGCCAGTTACATAAAGCCCTACTTGCTGATACAAAAAAAGATAAGCAAGTAGCTTACACCACAGTAAAAACAATCGTTGATAGGTTAGAACAAAAACAAGCGATAGCTCGCTGCGGGCAAGAGGGGAGAGCGATTGTATTTAAATCAGTGATCACTCAAAGCGCATTTTCAGCACAAGCAATGCCTAGCTTCATGCAGCGTTTTTTTAAAGGTAACTCTCGCAGCTTAATTGCCCACTTTATTAAAGAAGAAAAGCTGAATGACGAGGATATTGAGTACCTACAATCGTTATTGAAAAATAAAAAGCAAGATTAAAGGAGAAGGCTATGATGGATTATTTTGTAACTTGCACAATTATTAGTGTGTGTTGTTTGCTTGCATCATTAGGGATGAAAAGTGCCCCTTCTAGATTAAATTTTTACGTAATAATGCTGGCTTTAATAGCCTGGTTTGTTCCTTGGCAATACTTTTCTCAATTGCCATTATTTGAAAGTACATCGCAATATACTGTTAATGTTGCTGAGTTTAGTTTTTTAAATACGTTAATAGCCCCTACCAGTGCGCAGGTCATAACATCAGAAAGTAGCATTATTGCACCAGTGAGTTGGTTACCATCATTAAACCATATTTTTAGTGTATTGCTGTTTAGTGGAATTGGCTTGTTTACATTGCGTGTTGCTATGTATGTAAAGTTAGTCAAAAACTTAAAAGCTAACTCAAGCTTATATAGCACTTCAAAACGAGAAAACTGTATATACCCAATAAGATTCACCTCAATTGGAGGGCCTGCTTTTGCAACAGGATTAGTCAATCCGGTTGTTTGGCTTACTCCTGAGATGGAAAATCGAAAAGAATTAAACTCTGTTATTGAGCACGAATTAACGCACTTACAACAAGGTGATATTTATTGGACATGGCTAATTTGCTTTATAGAAAGTGTTTTTTGGTGGAACCCAATATGCTCAAAACTAGCGCGTTTGGCAAAAGAGCAGTTAGAGCTTAGTTGTGACGAAAAATGTATGCGTAAACTCAAAGGTAAGTATCAGTTAGATTTAGCCAGTTTGTTACTCTCTGAGCATGAAAAAAAATCTAAATATAACTTTTTCACTCCCCCTCTTTTGAATATTGAACACTCAAAGAGTTTTAATATTCAAAGGATTAAAATGTTAAACAAGGAAAAAACAATGAAAAGTAAACATATGGTAATGGCTTTGGCTGCACTGTCTTTTAGCGCGTTGGCAGCAGCACAAATTGTTGATGAAAATCCAAAGAATGAACAACATAGTGCGCAAAAACAGCCCGCAGCTAGTAATCAGTATAACCAACAGTTAGCGCAACTTTTAGAGGTAGCTGGTGATGCAAAAAGTGATCAACCAACACAACTAATACAAACGGCAAAAAATATTCAAAAATGGTATGCAAATAGAGATGTGCTAACAGGTTTTGAAGAGGGAGAAATTAAATTAGAAAGTTATACTTTACTAGTTCATATTTTTTCTAAACTTGAACAATATGAAGATATTTTAAGTGCTTACGAAACATGGTACCCAGCAGGTAGTAATCCGCCATATTTTACAAAAAACTCACTTGCTCATGCCTATATACAACTAGGTCGTTATGAACTGGCTATTGCTGAGTTAGAGGAATTATCTAAAGAGCTTAACGGTAACTTACACGCAGGATCTGCTGGAAACTTAGCATTAGCTTATATTTATAGCGCAGATTACGATAAAGCATTAGACACACTGCAACAAGCTAGTTTAGAGGGAAGTGCTTATGGTGATGTTTTAAAATACTACATTTTTGATCAGCAAAATAATCAAACAAAAATGGCTGAGTTAAAAGGACGTTTACCAGCAGCCTTTGCGGTAACACCGGCTCTACTTCCTCGAGTAGGTATTCCACAATCACCGTTATTAGCTAAATTATAAATAAGCAAATACAAAAAAGCGTTGCCCTTGAGCAACGCTTTTTTTATCTTGTTTAGCCTTTAGCCTTTAGCCTTTAGCCTTTAGCCTTTAGCCTTTAGCCTTTAGCCTTTAGCCTTTATTCAGCGGCTAAATAGTCCAACACCACTTGGTGATGATCTTTGGTTTTAAATTTATCAAACAAGTGTTTAATTTTACCGTCTTGGCCTACTAAGAAAGTAAGGCGGTGAATACCATCATATTCTTTGCCCATAAATTTTTTGTAGCCCCACACCCCAAATGCCTCAGCAATGGCATGATCTTCGTCAGAAAGTAAGTCAAAGTTAAGCTCTTTTTTAGTTTCAAAGTTTTTAAGGCGCTTAATTGGATCTGGGCTTATGCCAACCACGTGAGTGTTAAATTTAGCAAGCTCGGCTTGTTGATCACGCAGGTTTTCGGCTTGTACGGTACAGCCAGGCGTTGACGCTTTAGGGTAAAAGTATACCAGCACTTGTTTTTCTTTTAATAACTCGCTGAGCACAACGGTTTCGTCATTTTGGTTTTGTAAGCTAAAAGCCGGTGCTGTGTCGCCACTTTGTAATGGGGTAATTTTGTTCATGCTAAACTCCTTAGCGAATACGTCGAAAGATGTAATCTACGTTTAAAACGTGCGAAAGGTTTTCAAAACTAATTTTAAATTGGTCAATGTCAACGTCAACGGGAATATTAAATTCAAGTTCACAGCGCATTTTAAGTTCAGTTTCTTCTTCGTAGGTATCTGACTTTAATGAGCAAATATTAATATTATTATCGGCAAAAAAGCGTGTTACTTTACTCAAGGTGCCAGGGGTGTCTATGCCAGTGTATTCTAGGGTGTAGCCTGCACAAAACTCGCTTTGATTATGGCTTGAAGTGCGTTTCATCATAGTAAGCAGGCCAAGCTCCATACCTTTGGTAGGGAGTGTATGCTCAATACGGCTAATGGCCGACATATCACCGCTCAGTAGCATAATAAAAGTAAGTTCGTTGCCTAAAATAGCAATGCGACTATCTATTATATTACAGTGGCAATCACTGACGAGTTGCGTAAGCTCACTAACGATGCCCGATCTATCTTCGCCAATTGCGGTTAAAACAATTTGATGATTTGAAAATGCAGTCATGGGTTTTAAAGTACCTAAGTTACTTGGATGATAACAACCGACTTGGCAACAAAAAATAAACACGTAGCGTTGCACGGCGGCAAAGTTTAACACAAAACCCGCGTTAAACTACAGCGACGGTTAATTTTAGGCGGTTAATAGTGCAGTGTTTCTTGTTTTTACAAGCTTGTGAAAGTACCATAGCAAAAATGTGTCTATTTGTAGCCTAGTCTGTTGGTCATCTTGTTGGCTTAATGCAGTTAGATAAGCAAATTATAAATGTAAAGTTAATATTGATTTTACACTGAACCAAATCGGTATTACCCACTCATATATTTGTTAAAACAATTAAGGGTATGCTAAGGAGAATTATCTGTGCAGTATTGGATCCCAAAAGCACTAGCAGTAAGTGTATTGGTAAGTTTGTCAGGGTGTAGTGTATTTACGAGTGATGCCCATAATGAGCGTAATTACCGCGCTCATGAGCCGGTTAAAACACCTGCTTCGTTATCACAACCCGCTCAAGATCCTGTTTATAAGATGGATGTGGGTCAATATGATAATAATCCGGAGGCAACAAACTATCGCCCGCCGGCGCAAGTGTTAACCATTGCTAAAGGCAGTTGGGTTGAGGAAGCAGATAAACAAGCACGTATTTATTTTGATAAAAATGATGGCATTGACGATTTAGATGTATTCATTTGGGACTCGATTCAAGCAGTGCTTGCTGATAACAACATTAGCGCGACACAACAAAACAAAATGCAAGGAACACTGGAAACAGATTGGTACGCCATTGTTAAGCCAGAAGAAAGCTGGTTATGGGGCGATGATGAAAGTGTTGATTTAGAACGTTTTAAATTTACTATTGAAGAAAAAGAGCATCAACGCACAGCATCATTAACGGCTGAGCTTATTGATTTCAAAGGTGATAAACCTCTGACTGATTTATTAAAACAACAGCTAGAAGTGCGCGCCCTTAATCAAGTGGTGAGTGAATTTGATTATCGCTATCGTCAACTTGAAGTTGATATGCGTAAGCGCCAAGGAATAATTTCATTAGAACTTGGATTTGACAATAAAGGCAATGCAGCACTTGTTACTGAGCAGGCTTACGATACGGTATTCGATCGCTTTTCTGGATTCTTAGAGCGCTTATCTTTTACTATTGTTGAAATAAACCAAGAGACAGGTTTAATTACAGCAGATTATGCGAAAGTAGAAAGCAGTGTGTGGGATTCAATTTGGGGCGATGAACCAACAGAGCTTCCAATTGATGAAGGTCAATACCAAATTTTGGTTAGCAAAACCAAGCAAGGTGGCACCAGTCTAACGTGGATGGATGACAAAGGCGAAACGCTTGAACCAGGTACCATGAATGGTTTGCAACAAGCATTAGAAGCGGCGTTAATTAAGCGCGGTATTAAGATTTAATAATTATAAATATTTACCACAAAAAGAGCACTTAGCTCTTTTTGTGGTTTTTACAGGTTGAAAATATGTCTCAGTTAGATTCATCACGCCCAGCACCCGTTCAAAAAAGTTATGATTTGAAAGTTTGGTTGGTTTTTTTAATTCCTTCTTTAATCGGTGTGTTTTTGTTTATGACGCCAGTACCGTCTGGTGAAATAATGACGATCCCTATCGCGGTAATGGCCAAGGCAATTCAAGCCTCATTCAGTGAAATAGCGCTAGGGCTAATAGCTACCATTATTTGTATTACTGGCGTTATGTCGCTGGTGTTTAGTGTCTTTAAACCGAAAAGCTTAACCAAATTTCGCTTATTAAATCATTTGTTTAATGTGAGTTGGATTTGGTTAGTAACGCGGTTGTTTGGTATGGCGTTTGTGCTTTTAACTTATTTTCAAGTTGGGCCGCATGCTATTACCTCAGAAAATACTGGCTTGCTAGTATTAAAAGATTTATTGCCGGTGTTGTTTTCGGTGTTCATTTTAGCGGGCTTGTTACTGCCGTTATTACTTAATTTTGGTTTACTTGAGCTAGTGGGTACCTTACTTACTAAAGTAATGCGTCCATTATTTGGGGTGCCAGGGCGCAGCGCAGTTAACTGTGTTGCTTCATGGTTAGGTGATGGTAGCGTGGGTATTTTAATGACCGCGCGTCAGTATGAAGATAAATATTATACTCAACGTGAAGCTGCGATTATTGGTACCACTTTCTCTGCTGTATCAATTACCTTTTGTTTGGTTGTTATTGGTCAAGTAAAGCTTGAATACTTATTTGCACCTTTTTACCTAACCGTGTGTTTAGCGGGTGTAGTGGCCGCAATAATTGTTCCGCGTTTACCACCACTGCGTTTTAAAAAGGACGTGCTTATTGATGGTGAACAACCTGATGGCAACGCCGAGCTAGTTCCTGAAGGCAAAACATTATTTAAGCATTCACTTGATGTTGCATTAACTAAAGCAGAAAAAGCACCAGGCTTAAAAGGCACAATTGAAGAGGGCTTACACAACGCATTCGATATGGTGTTTGCAGTATTACCTGTGGTAATGGCTGTGGGTACATTTGCTTTAATTATTGCTGAGTACACGCCGATATTTCAATATTTAGGTATGCCGTTTATTCCATTTTTAGAATTACTACAAATACCTGAAGCTGAAATGGCGGCGCAAACGATTATGGTGGGATTTGCAGATATGTTTATTCCGTCTATTTTAGCCGCAGGCTCAATTGAAAGCGATGTAACACGTTTTATTATTGCGGCAATGAGTGTAACGCAACTTATTTATATGTCTGAAGTGGGCGCACTTTTATTAGGTAGTAAAATACCGGTTAATATTTTTGAGTTATTTATTATTTTTATTCTCAGAACTTTAGTAACCTTGCCAGTTATTGCCTTAATGGCGCACTGGTTAGTTGGCTAAGTAATGATTTAAACGAAAAAAGCCCTGATTATTCAGGGCTTTTTTGTTTCTCTTTTTTGCCTAGATGAACTTGATACTGAGTGTTTAAACTCGCTTTTTGCACTTAAGCGCAGCAGTGCTAAATTGCCGATAACAATAGCTAGTACAATCGAGATAACGAGTACGATTTGCCAAATTTGCATTACGATGCTCTTATATTTTATTAAGCGGTTATTATGACCACATTAAATAAAAGCTGCAATGCTCTCTAGGGCTGTAAATAAGCAATTAGAAACGTTGTGCCACCGACAAGGTTAAAAAGTTAATCCCTGGGTTCGGCGATTTAAATCCGGCGTTTGAATAGTGAATAATTCGCAGCGCTACATTGGTTTCACCAAAATCCGCCACTAGACCTATTCTGTCTTCAAACTGGTAGTGAGTACTTAGGTTTTTATCGGCAAAATAGCGTTCATCAAGTAAGGAAAAACCAATACCAGCCTCTACATAAAATGGCGTATTGTATAGGCTAAATGCTGGGAACTGCACTACTGGCGAAACAGCTAACACCAGGTTTGATTGTGACTGTTGATCATGGCGGTAATGCCACAGGTTAATGCTGCTTTCAAGGTAAAAGCGGGCATCACCCACAAAGTTTTGCGCACCCTCTGGATGATACTGATACGCAAGCTTTACTCCAGTTACATTGCCTTCGCCTTTTAATAAGTCTACAGCGTAGCCATGGTTTGGGGATGCATAGGCTGCATGAGTTGTCAGTAAAAATAAACAAAAAACAATAATAGAAATCATATTATATGAGGTTTTCATAATGGCCAACTACGGGGGAAATTAAATTAGTAATTAAATGATAAGGGCGGTGAATTACTGTTTTCAATGAGGACAAAAATCCGCTTGTAGATGGCTTGTTAACTGAACACTTTAACTGATTGAATTTATTTAACTAATTATATTGGTGCTAATTTGGCATTAATAAGGTGCTTATTTATGCCTTTTTTGTTGCCTGTTATTTGCGTAAATTACGCTAAACTTAATTATTTAAACTATCCATTTATTATGAAACTTATAAAGCTTTTAGTGGTTGTTGCTGTTTTTTTCAGTAGTGCTTTGTATGCACAAACTCAGCCGTCACCTAAACAATTATTGCAAACTGTAGCCGAATCATTATTTAACGATATTGGGCAGGTAAATGCGCAAGGTAATGCCAGCAAAGAAGCGATGTCTTTAATTGTTGAGCAGCGTTTGATGCCACATATTGATATTAAGTTTGTGTCGTTTAAATTATTAGGTAAACATATTAAAGGTATCAACCGCGAGCAGGGCGTTGCGTTTATTGGTGCGGTAGAGCATTACTTAACGGGTACTTATGCGAGTGCACTAATGAAGTATACAGGGCAAGATGTAATATTTGAGCAAGACGCCGCAGCAAGCGACTCTAAATTTGCCACTGTTAAAACGCAAATTATTGAAACTAATAAACCCACCATAGATCTGCACTTTAAACTGCGTTTGGGGAATGATCAGCAATGGAAAGTATACGATATTGTTGCTGAGGGAATTTCGTTACTCAGTGCTAAGCAAAAAGAGATCATTCAACGAATTTCTGATGTGGGATTAGACCAAGTCACAGCAGAACTGCAGCAAAGTTAGTTCCTTTGCAATTAAAAGCTCCAACCGTAAAAGCAGCTGATGGCGCATGTCGTTAGCTGCTTTTGTATTTTGGTCTATATTGCATGAGTTTACGCTAGCTTGACTACCAAGCTGTGTTAGAATATCGACTTCTTTGATTAAGCGTGGTGTCAGCTAAAAACTGTTATAACTGACCACTCACCCGAGCTACACTGGAGTTGTGTTGTTTTAATGGAAAATGTACTAATTTGGCCAAAGGAATACCCGTTATTGGTCAAAGGGCTGGTTGAACAAAACGGTGCCTTCATTTTAGATGCTTTAGAAGCTTGGCCTGCCTGTCGCTCTACTGAAGAAGATGATGGTGTTTGTACTACGGTTTTGCCCCCAATTTATTATTTAACCTGGTTAACCCCCCTAGAGCCGTTTGAAGAATGTTATTTTCAGCATATCTGTGAATATGATGAAGATGCACAAGTCTATATTGCTGCACTTAAAGAGCATTATTTTGCCAATGATTACAGTATAGAAAATATTGTTTTAATGTTGTGTCAGCGACTTGAAAAATACGCAAGTGTATCGGCACAAAATAATATTGAAACGCCGCTTTCATTAATCAGTCTGTTTTTTAGTAAACGTTTTTTTACTTTGATAGAACATGCGCTTGAACAGGGTGCTAAGCTGTCAGCTGCAGATACCTTATCTATTTGGCAAGAGGTCGACTTTAGAGAGCGTTTAAGTGCGCATATTCCTCAGTCGATTGCAGACATTGACTATTTAGCAGAGCTTACTAGCGAAAAGGTAGCTGCAGGCAAAGATTACTTTACTTTATTAACTCAGGTTTCGCCTGATGTTGATTCTATTGTGTTGTTAGAAAATGCCTTACTTGCCCATTTAAACAAGAAAAAAGCTAAGCAAACCATGGCCATGCGCTTTATTGAACAAGGTGCGACGGGTACCTTGACCGATGAAGATAACAAAACAGCATTTATGTGGGCTGCAGAAAAAGGCTATGTAAATGTAATAGAAATGCTCCTGCAATACCAAGATAAAAAAGCCGTAGACATTAAAGGTAATACAGCGCTGCATTACGCGGTGATGAGTAAAAATGAATCGTTAATGATTTTATTGCTTAAAGCAGGGTATGATTTTAGAGCGCGTAATAACGACGGATTAAGTTGTTACCGTTTAGCTGTAAGCATCAAAGCCAGTAACTTAGTTAAATGCCTTGAACGTGATTTTGGTATTAAAGAATTATCGCCAGAAGGGCAGTTAGATCGAATTAAAAAAGTGCATGTATTACATGCGGTTGTGGCTTTATTGTTACCGCTACAGTTGTTTTTCTTTTTTGATGAAAATATCACTATAAAAAGTGAGCTCACTCTTTTTATGACCATGACGGCGGTGGTGTGTTTTTTCTTTGCAACAAATTTAAAGCGCTGTTCGTTGTATCCGCACGTAAAGCACCCTTGGGGGTTGTTTTTATTAAGAATGATGTCGGTTTTTAGCCTTGTATCCCAGCTAGGTTTAGCGTGTATAGTGGGACTAGCAGCTTTAAGTGAGTTAGTTTAACCACTTACTTAATTATAAAAAAACGCGCTAATAAAGCGCGTTTTTTATGTTCTGAGCTGATAGCTATGAGTTGTTTTTATCGTGTTCATGCGCTGCTTTTTCTTCAGCAAGCTCATCTTTAAGCTTACGAATTTTAAGTCCAAGCTCTTGTCCTCTATGGCGTGCATAGTAAGTACAGCCAATAAACATAGATGAGGCAAATAGTAACTCTAGCAATACCCATACTAACTCATCTTGAGCAACCCATAGCAATGTAAAACCATGGATAAAATAAAACATAACAATGAAGTTAGCCCATGCATAGGTATAGGTTTTATCTTGTAGTATGCCTTTTAAAGGTAATAATAGCGGTAGCACATAGACTAAAAATAGAAAGGCGTCACTGTGACCCTCTCTCGGTGCTAACACAAACATCCATAGTGGCATTAAAATAAGCAGGCCAAAATAACCAAATAGGGCTAGGCGCTGAAATTTTACGGTCACTGGCTTTTTAGCAGACTCGCTATTTTGGGTCATTTAAGTTTACTCGCTACTTGAGTCAAGCGTTTGCCTACGCTTTGACATATTTTAATTTCATCTTTACTTAGGGTAGAGCTGTTACTGCTGCCTGCTACGTGGGAAGCGCCGTAAGGTGTGCCTCCTGTCTCGGTGCCAAGTAACTCTGGTACATCGTAAGGTACCCCCATTAACATCATCCCGTGATGCAATAACGGCAGTGATAAGTTTAGTAGGGTTGCTTCATTGCCCCCATGCATACTACTCGATGATGAGAACACACAAGCAGGTTTATCGATAAGTTGACCTTTAAGCCAAAGATCGCTGGTGGTTTCCCAGAATGTCTTTGCTTGTGCGGCCATCATGCCAAAGCGGGTTGGCGTACCAAACGCAAGCCCATCACAGGCAACTAAATCGTCTTTACTGATCACAATGTCATGCGGGTTTTTAGCTACAAACGTACGCAGCAAGGCGGTTGCGCCTTGTTGTTCTATTGATTCTGCTATTTCATGCGCCATGGCTTCTACCGAGCCATGGCTTGAGTGGTACAGCACCACGATGGTTGTGCTCATTATAGAACGCTTAATACGTTTTCAGGCGGGCGACCTAGTGCTGCTTTATTGTTATTTACTACAATTGGGCGCTCAATTAGTTTTGGGTTTTCGACCATAGCGTCAATAAGCACCGACTCGCTATTTTCATCTTTTAAATTCAGTGCTTTATATTGTTCTTCTTTGGTGCGCATTAAATCTCGGGCCGAATTAAACCCCAGTTGAGAAACTAAGGTACTAATTTGCTCATGAGAAAGCGGTGTTTTTAAGTATTCAACAACACTCGGTTCGATGTTTTTACTTTGTAATAGGTTAAGGGTTTCGCGCGATTTTGAACAACGCGGATTGTGATAAATAGTAACTGACATAAAAAGTACATCCAAAGTATAAATTGCGGCTATTTTAGGTGAACTCACTAAAGACTTAAAGCCTTGCTAGCTCTTTTTGCAATAACCGATATTGTGTGAGTAACGCTTTTAAACGTTGTTGTTTTACATTTTCATTTGGCTCAACAAAATTAAGTGCTTTTTGTATTTCGTCAGCTGCTTTTAAATATGCGCCATATTGCGATAACACATCGGCGTTAGCTTCGTGATATGCGGCTAATTTTTCTTGTTTTTTATAGGCGTCGGTCAAAAGCTGCTTACCCAAACTATGATCTGGCTTCTCCAATAAAAACGATTTTAATACATTTTCGGCTAACTCATATTGCTCAGCTTCCAACGCGGCATTTGCATAATTTAAAGTGATCACTTGGTTGTTTGGCCGATAGTTATTTAATTCACTTAAATAACTAACTGCTTTAGCTGCTTTTTTTTGTGCAATGAGTAAATCTGTTTTTGTATCAATATAAAATAAGTTTTTAGGATCGCTAGCTAATAGCTCGTCCAAGATAGGCTGCGCTTCCTCCGTTTTCTTTTGATCGGTTAAGCTGATAGCTAATCCATATTGTAACGCTACGTTGTTATAAGTATTTTCGCGCATTAACTTTCTAAATAGGGCCTCTGCATTTTCTGGCTTGTTATCGTAACGTGCCAGTACACGGCTTTTAGCTAAATTAAAATCCAGGCTAGAGCCTACTTGGCGTTTTGGATATTGCTCGGCGCGCAAACGTACATCCGACACGCGGCTTTCTGGCAGCGGGTGAGTGAGTAGAAATGCCGGGGGTTTATATTTATAGCGAATTTGCGCTGCAAGCTTAGTTAAAAATTCACTGGAAGCTCGGGCGTCAAACCCCGCATTGTTAAGGGTTTGCATGCCAATTCTATCGGCTTCTTGTTCCGCAGAGCGGCTATGGGTGAGTTGGCTAAATGCCGACTGGGTTTGGCTGGCTGAAATAATCGCCATACCTGCATCTGGGGCTACAACGGCCGCTAAAATACCGGCTATCATACCGGCAATGGTTAGACCGCTATTGTCTTGTTGTTGCTGAATACGCCTTGCTAAGTGGCGTTGTGTTACGTGCGCAATTTCGTGACCAAGCACTGAAGCAAATTGACTTTCGTTATCGGCTTGAGCAATTAAGCCTGTATGCACACCTACATGACCGCCATAAAATGCAAAAGCATTAATTTCAGGGTTATTTAACCAAAAAAAAGAAAAGCCAAAACGTACATCATTGGCGTTCGCAACCAACTTTCGGCCTAAGGTTGTTAGGTATTCATCAAGCACCGGATCGTTAATTAATGGCGAAGAACCTCTGATCTGCATCATCATCACTTCACCAATTGCCTTTTCTTTCTCCAATGGTAAAGCCTGCAGCGCAGACGTGCCTAAGTCGGGCAGTTGAAGGTTGGTTTGTGCCTTTAACGGCTCACTCATTAGCAGGCTAAATGTAAGCACTGCACTGCATAAAGTGATAAAGGCTGATTTTAGCTGCATTATATTCCTTGTTTATTTTTTATCAGAGGCACTAGTTGGATCATCGGTGTATAAACGGCTGTCCTTTTCACATAGTTGGTAAAACGACTTTATTGTGACCCCATCAACCTTAACAATGTTCAATTGAGTTTGTAAAAAAGCAATAATTTTATGAACTACTTTATGTGAATGTAAAATAAGTGCCTTGTCTGCTTCATCGCCTTGGTCTAAGTAAAAACCAATAAATTTGTGTAATTGATTAATGCGAATAACGGTTTTCATGGTCAATGGATCCCATAATATAAATTCCATTGACTCATCATGTCGAGCGTATCTATCGATGGTAGTATCATGGGAAAAAGGGAACGCTTGTAGTTCAAAACCGCGCTCGGTAAATACTTGATGCAACGAAATTCGTGGCTTGTTATTACTTTCTTTCTCAAAAAGCTCGTTTGGGTCGATACCCAGCGCCTCTAGATTCCAATTGCGTTTATCGATGATACGCTTAATGGCATTATCAAAGCCGTGATCTAAAATACTTTCACATTCACTTACCGACGAAGCTACTAAATGATAAAAATGCGGCAGCTCCCCCCAATTAATTTGTTTTTTAAACCAATTAATTTCTTTGAGAGTTGGATTGCTAGGCAATTGCGCTTTATTATGCGAATTAGGCATTAACGTATCCTTTTGGCTAACTATGCTATAAGGATAAACCATTGCAGAGGTTGTTTTAAGAAAAAGTTAAATTTAACTGCGGTTAATCTTAGTTAGCCCAGCTATAGGACTTATTATTAATGTGAACAGGTAGTGAAACGAGTATGCTAGAGCTAGATTTGCGCGCTTATAAATGCCCTCAGCAATTTATTCAGTTTAAATTAGGGCTGCGTGAGGCAATATCGTTAAAACAAGCAATTACCTTTAATATCTCAAGCGAGCAAAATACAGATGATATTGAACGATATTTGCAAAAAAAAATGTATTATTACAAGTTAAATAAACAACAAGCGTTGTTATTAGTGGAGCCGTTGCGTGTTTGAATATGTAAAAGCATGGTATGAAAAAAAGTTTTCTGATCCTAATTCAGTAACTTTACTTTTTTTATTATTGGCACTGGTTGCCATGTTGTACTTTTTTGGCCCATTAATTGTGCCTGTGTTAGTGGCGCTGATCATTGCTTATTTGTTAGATTGGCCTGTAGTTCACTTGGAGCGATTTGGCTTAAAGCGTTTTACTGCCACTAGCATAGTCATGCTGATATTTATTGGTATTATGCTCACCTTAATATTAGTTATTGGCCCGGTGCTTTGGCAGCAAAGTAGTAACTTAGTGCAAGAAACACCGCATATGGTTGAGCAAGGTAAATCGTTTTTACTCGACCTTCCAGCTAAATATCCCAGCCTAATTAGCGCAGAGCAAGTACAGTCTATTGTGGTAACGGTAGAGACCAAAGTGCTTGAATTTGGCCAAGTGGTGCTGTCGGCATCGCTCAATTCATTAAAAGATGCTGTTGCGTGGTTAATTTATCTTATTTTAGTACCGCTACTGGTGTTTTTTATGCTGAAAGACAAAGTAGAGCTCAGTGCCAGCATTGCTAAACTGATCCCGCGCCAACGACGCTTAATTTTGCAAGTGTGGCATGAAATGAATCAGCAAATAATGAATTATATTCGGGGTAAAGTATTCGAAATTTTAATTATTGGCTCGGTGTCTTTTATTGCCTTTACGGTATTGGATTTACGTTATGCGGCGCTGTTAGGTGTATTAGTTGGCTTTTCGGTGCTCATTCCATTTGTTGGTGCTGCGCTGGTGACTATACCTGTGGCGGCGGTGGCGCTGTTTCAGTTTGGTTTAGAAACCCAGTTTTGGACCATTTTAATTATTTACGGCATTATTCAAGCGCTTGATGGCAATGTGTTAGTCCCTTTATTGTTCTCTGAAGCGGTTGATTTAAATCCGGTGTTTATTATTGTTGCCGTACTATTTTTTGGTGGGCTGTGGGGCTTTTGGGGGGTGTTTTTTGCTATTCCATTAGCATCATTAGTAAAAGCGCTTATTAAGGCGTGGTCATCCACACATGAAGAACTCGCAGAAGAGCTCGGTAACTAAAAAGTATAGTAAACGCACTTTAATTACTAAAGATTATTATTCATTCCTTTTAAAACTATGTACTATTGGGAATAAGATATATTTTTTAGTAATAAGGTGCGTTTTTAATGTCAGAGTTTTTATTGCCAGATGAACCCAACAACCAAGTTTATCTTGATGCAAATGCGACCACACCTGTATTGCCATGTATTGCAGAGGTGGTGTGCCATGCGATGCAAATTTGTTTTGGTAATCCCTCAAGCCCCCATATAACCGGTATTCAAGCCAAACACTTATTAGAACAAACGAGGCAAAAAGCGCGCAGCGTGATTGGTGCGCAGCAGGGCGATATATTATTTACCTCAGGTGCGACCGAAGGTATTCAAACTGCTATCGTATCAACCTTAATTAATGCCAAACAGCACACAAAATCTAAACCGGTTTTATTGTATGGAGCAACTGAGCATAAAGCGGTGCCTAATACATTAAAACATTGGAATGCCGTGCTTGAAATTAATGCTGAAATTATTGCTATTCCGGTTAACCGAGACGGTATTTTAGATTTAGACTTTATTGCTCAGCATATTGATAACGCCCTGATGATTTGTACTATGGCTGTTAATAATGAAACCGGTGTATACCAAGATTTAAGTGCTATAGAAGATGTGATCCGCAGTCGTAATAACGATGTGACTTGGATGGTTGACTGTGTGCAGGCACTGGGTAAACAACAACTCAACCTAAGCAAAACCACGATTGATTATGCGCCATTTTCAGGACATAAGCTCTATGCACCTAAAGGCATCGGATTATTGTATATTCGTAAAGGAAGCCCATACACGCCGTTTATAGCTGGTGGAGGCCAAGAAAGTGGCATGCGTTCAGGTACAGAAAACCTGCCCGGTATTGCTGGGCTTAATAAGCTGTTTAGTTTGCTGCTTGATAAGCAAGACGATACTTTTAAATCAGCTGATGTACTTAATTTGTATCGCGATAAACTGCATAGCGCTTTAGTAGACACCTTTGGAAGTATTACCTTTAATCATGATTTTGCCTGCTCAGTGCCCACAACACTAAACTTTGCAGTTAATGATTTAACCAGTAAAGAAGTTATTGATTTATTTGACGCTGCAGGTATTAGAGTCAGCGGTGGCTCAGCCTGTAGTACGGGCGCAACTCAAAGCTTTGTACTTGATGCGATGGGAGTGTCACAGTGGCAAAGTGAAAATGCGATTCGTTTATCGTTTGGGCCTGCTGCCACTATGGCGCAAATAGACTATGCATGTGAACAAATTCGCGCACTTAAAACAGTGTTACAAGCAAATTGTTTGGTTATTTCTGATAGTAGCTTAGTAGCACAAGAAGTATGTGCCTTGGGGCTTACCCAATTTAGACACCAAGGTGCTTGCAGTTGGTTGTATGTAGCTGATGATCAACAGGCAATTATTATTGACCCAATTATTGAACTGATCCCTCGATTTGAAAAAATAGTGAATACACAAAATTTAACTATTACTGCTATTTTAAACACGCATGAGCACCAAGATCGTCACTGTGCTCTTGATTTAATGCGCAGCGCACTCAAAACAAATTTAGTTGCTGGTGAAGTTGATCAATTAGGCTGGCCTGTTAATTGTGAACAATTGCAACTAACCGAACAAGTACTTGAAAAGCTAGCAACGCCTGGACACAGCCAAGATAGCGTGAGTTATTTATTAAAGGCTAATAACGGCGATGTACAGTACTGTTTTTGTGGTGATTTAATTTTACCTGCGGGGCTTGGTAATACAGTGCTTGATGGGGGAGATGCGATGCAGATGGCAGACTCTTTGACTAAGTTAACTGCAGAGCTTAATCCGCAAAGTGTGGTGTGCTCTGGGCATGATTATCAACAGTGTTTCGCCATGAATTGGGCTGTGCAACAGCAGCAAACACCTTTATTAAAAGCGCTTATTGAAGGTGATATCAGCCATACTGAATTTGCCATGCAAAAACAACATGCAGACTCACAACAACACACATTAGCAAATTCGCTTTGTGGTTATGTTAATGCAAAGCCTAAAGTCGAAACTTCGCAGCTTAGTTTTAATCAAGCGAAGGAAATGCTCTCAGATAACAGTGTATATTTAATTGATACCCGAGAGCCTTATGAGCATGGCGCTAACAATATCAGTGGATTGCTTAATGTGCCTGAGGCTAAAACTTTAAATATTCCTCTAAGCCGAATGGCCTATGCACTAACCCAAGGGCAACTAGATAAAAACAATCAATACATATTGGTGTGCCGCAGTGGAAATCGTTCAAAAATTGCGGCGGCAAACTTAATTGAACTTGGTTATAACCGCGTTTTTAACTTATCGGGTGGTTTAGCATTGACCAGCTAATAGTTTAATAAAAGAAAAAGGCCGACATGTGTCGGTCTTTTTTTTGCCTGCTTTAATCGAAGATTAATAAAATGTTCATTGTGCAGAGGGGGTGAACAGTTGTTAAATTCAATTTTTAATTTTATGATACCGGTGTCAAAAGCAAAAAATTGCGCTATTATCTGCATCAAAGCTTATAAAAATAACGCAATTTAGACCATTTAAGCTATAATGTTGGGCTTTGCTTTTTACAAAAATCGCTTGTTCAGTGTCGTAAAAAATAAAATAAAATGCTTAAAATCAATAGATTAATTAATTAGGGGATGTTTACATGGCGAGCCGTTCTGAGTTAGTAAGTTGGCAAGCACTAGAAAATAGTGCACAAAAGATGACACAAACACATCTGAAAACTTTATTTGCACAAGACGATTCTCGTTTTTCTCAATTCTCTACTCAAATTCCAGGTGTGTTGTTTGATTACTCAAAACAACGCATAGATGAAAACGTATTTGGTCAATTAATTTCATTAGCGAAAGAATGCGATATTGAAGCATGGCGTGAGAAAATGTTTACCGGTGAAAAAATTAATATCACCGAAGACCGTGCGGTTTTACATACTGCGCTTAGAAATCGCGCTCATACACCGCTTATTGTTGACGGCGAAAATATTACAGAAGCGGTCGATAGCGAACTTGCCAAAATTAAGACCTTTGTTGAAAAAGTGCGAAGTGGTCAATGGCTAGGTTACACCGGAAAAGCGGTAAAAGATGTGGTTAGCATTGGTGTTGGTGGTTCAAACTTAGGGCCGCAAACGGCAACTGAAGCACTTAAAGCAGTGGTTGATAAGCCATTAAACGTTCACTATGTTTCAAACGCAGATGGCGTACAAATTGCGTCAGTATTAGATAAAGTAGATCCTGAAACCACGTTATTTGTAATTTCGTCAAAGACATTTACTACCTCAGAAACCATGACTAACTCAAAAACAGCGGTTGATTGGTTTTTAGACAGTGCAAAAGATGACAGCGCTATAGCAAAGCATTTTGTTGCAGTAAGCACTAATTTAGAAAAAACTGCTGCATTTGGTATTAGTGACGAAAACGTATTTACAATGTGGGATTGGGTTGGCGGTCGTTTTTCACTTTGGAGTGCCATTGGTTTACCTATTGCACTTTATGCTGGGTTTGAAGCATTTGAGGCCATTTTAGAGGGAGCGTTTGAAGTTGATGAGCACTTTAAATCGGCGCCGCTAGAACAGAATATTCCTTTAATTATGGCGCTACTCAGTGTTTGGAATACCAGCTTTTTAGGGTTTGATTCGCAAGCTATTTTGCCATACGACCAAGCCCTGCATATGTTGCCAGCATATTTGCAACAAGGTGAAATGGAAAGTAATGGTAAACATGTAACCTTTGATGGACAGACAGTGCCATACACTACCGTGCCAATCATTTGGGGTATGACAGGGATAAACGGTCAGCATGCGTTTTATCAATGCCTGCACCAAGGTAATGTCATTGTTCCCGCTGACTTTATTGGCTCTGTAAAGCCTCAGGTTAACGTAGATAAGCATCACGATATTTTATTATCGAACTTTTTTGCACAAACCGAAGCACTAATGAACGGGGTCGATGCACAGCAGATAACGGCTGATTTAACAGCCAAAGGCAAAACGCCTGCACAAATTGAAATGCTGCTAAAGCATAAAATTCACCAAGGAAACCGCCCAACAACGTCTATATTATTAGACACGATTGATGCAAAAGCGGTCGGTCGATTAATTGCACTGTATGAGCACAAGATTTTTTGTCACGGTATTATTTTACAAATATGCTCATTTGATCAGTGGGGCGTAGAACTTGGTAAAGGCTTAGCATCTAAAATTGAAGCTGAATTAACCGATGATAACGTGGTTAATGAGCACGACAGCTCAACACAAGGCTTAATGGCGTACTACAAACAATACCGTACGCAGTAACATATTCACTTATTACACAATAAGTAACCAAATACCTTTGAACGGGTAGCGCTGGAGTCCTAGGGCCTGTATTTTTGTGAGAGGAATTACAGTGTCCCTAGACCCATTTTTTATGGCGCATATAACGAACAACAATTATTAGGCTTTGTGCTGAGGCCTACATTATCCAGATAATAAACCGCTATAACTGATTACCAATACGGTAGTGGCAGGTAGCATAAACGTAGAGAGTAACTATGCTTAATCCTTTTGATATTATAATTTTTGGGGGCGGTGGTGATCTTGCGTTACGCAAATTACTTCCTGCAATGTATCGAGCATATCAAGAAGGTAACTTACCGCAAGGCTCACGTATTTTGCCTACCGTGCGCGAACAAAGTAAATGCGATGAATACATCGATACAGCACACAAAGCATTACAAGAGTTTTTAAGTGAAGGCGAATATAACGCCAAAGATTGGAAATCGTTCTCAGACTTTTTAGTACCCGTAGTGAGCAATGTCACCGAAGCGGATGATAACTGGGATGTACTGAAAAAAATTCTAGATGAAGACGATAGCGATAAATCACGAGTATTTTATTTATCTCTCCCACCTGCTGTTTATGGCACCTGTTGTGAAATATTATCAACGAAAAAACTAATTACAGCGAACTCGCGTGTTGTAGTAGAAAAACCAATTGGTTACTGCGGTGAGTCAGCAGAAGTAATTAATGCGAAAATTGCACAGTACTTTAACGAAGAACAAATTTTCCGTATTGACCACTATTTAGGTAAAGAAACGGTGCAAAACTTAATGGCACTGCGTTTTTCAAATTCATTATTTGAGAACATGTGGGATGCTAAATCGATTGATAATATTCAAATTAGCTTGTCAGAAACAGTAGGACTTGAAAGCCGTGCAGGTTTTTATGACAAAGCCGGTGCCTTGCGTGACATGGTGCAAAACCACTTGTTACAACTACTTTGTTTAGTGGCTATGGAGTCACCGCATAAGTTAAACGCTAACAGCATCCGTAATGAAAAATTAAAAGTATTAGAAGCTTTACGTCCACTTGAAGGTACAGATGTAGATAATCATATTATTCGTGGTCAGTACGTACCCGGTGATTTAAACGGTAAAATAGTTCCAGGTTACCTTGAAGAGCTAAACGAGGGAGCGAGTAAAACCGAAACTTTCGTGGCTATTCGTGCGCATATTGATAACTGGCGTTGGGCAGGCGTGCCTTTTTATCTGCGCACCGGTAAACGAATGGCGAAGCGCTGCGCTGAAATTGTGGTTGAATATAAAAAAGTATCGCATAACGTGTATGAAGACAGCGTAGGCAATATTGAACCAAACCGTTTGGTTATTCGCTTACAGCCTCAAGAGAGTATTCAATTAACGCTTATGTCAAAGCGTCTTGATAACTTAGATATGCAACTTGAACCTGTAACGATGAATATTGAATTGTCACAAGCGTATAGTAATGGTTTCCATTCAGATGCTTACAAACGTTTAATGCTTGATGCAGCGGCTAATAACCCTTCTTTATTCATTCACCGCGACGAAGTACGCCAAGCTTGGAAATGGATTGATCCAATAATTGAACGTTGGCAAGAAAAGGGTAAACCTTCATTGTACCGAGCGGGTAGTTGGGGGCCTGAAGACGCCGATGAATTATTAGCAGAGAATAATCATGTTTGGTTTAACACCGGTGATAAGGCATAAATAATGGCAACAATAGTAGAGAAATTTTTTGACGATAAAGCCGCTTTAACTGAGGAATTATCTCAGTCATTAGAACAAGCATTACGTGATGGTATTGAGGCTGATGGCCGTGCAGTATTAATGGTTTCAGGGGGGTCTTCACCTGAGCCGGCTTATAAACATTTATCTACCCTTGATTTAAACTGGGCTCATGTTGATGTTGCTATGGTTGACGAACGTTGGGTCGAGGCAAGTCACGAAAAAAGTAATGAAGCATTCATTAAGCGTACTTTGCTACAAAACCATGGGGCAGAGGCTAATTTTATTAGTATGAAAAATGCAGCAGCCACTGCAGAGCAAGGTGTTGATGAATGTGAAACGCAGTTTCAAGCATTAAAACGCCCGTTTGATGTTACTATTTTAGGTATGGGTCCAGATGGACATACTGCTTCGTTATTTCCACATGCTCAAGGGTTGGAAAACGGATTAGATTCAAACCAACTTGTGTGTGCCATTAACGCAATTGAGAGTGATGTAACAGGTAGTATTACCGAACGAATGAGCTTAACGCTAAATGCAGTTTCACAGTCTAAAGTAGTTAAATTACTTATTAGTGGCGATGAAAAGCTGGCTGTGTATAAGCAAACTTTAGCGGGTGGTGATGTTAATGATATGCCGTTACGTGCAGTTCTAAATCACCCTGAGATCAACATTGAAGTGTATTGGGCACCTTAATTTAGTCTAAACTAGGTGCTTTAAAACCATGTTGTATTGATGGTTTAATGAAAGGTCAGTTGCTTTTGCTACTGGCCTTTTTTATTGCGACATGTTTTTGTCATTAATCAATTAATAACAAAGTGCTGTAAACATTTGAAGTTTAAATATTTCCCTTAAGCTAAGTACCTTTTAAATCCTCTTACATCTCCCAAAAGCCATTAACTAAAGCTTTATTTGTAAATTAAAACAATTAGTTAATCTTCAGGTACAATTGAGTAATATAGCATGTTAATCGCTTCAGCTATCCGCAAAGTCGACTACTCTAAATACATTAAGTATAAAAAAACGCCATTATTTACATGCTTGGTATGAAGAGTAAGCATCGGACGAACTCTACTTTTTTATAAAATAATAAATCAACATAAAATCAATGACTTAATTATATATGAGTTAAAATTCATACAAAAAGCGCGGAAAAATGTAGCAAAAATGTAATTTAGCATGTATGGTTTGTTACTACTATGACAGCGCTGTCATGGCGGTTAGGCAAAATGATAAACAAAACCAATAAAATGATTCGAGGGGAATCCTGTGTTAGCTAAAAATTTTAAAAAAAGCTTATTAGCAGTAAATATCGGCTTAGTTGTGGGAGCTGGCTTTACTGGTGCTGCATTCGCAGCCGATGAAGTTAAAGTTCAAGATGATGTTGAAGTCATTGAGGTACGCGGTATACGCGCTTCAAATAAAGAAAACTTAAACGGAAAACGTTTTTCTAATGCTGTTGTTGATGTTGTAACAGCGGAAGATGTTGGTAAGTTTCCTGATGGCGATGTAGGTGAATCTCTTGGTCGTATTTCTGGTGTAAGTGTATCTCGTCAATTTGGACAGGGTCAGCAAGTATCGATACGTGGTGCTTCAGCACAACTTACACGTACATTGCTTGATGGTCATACAGTTGCGTCAACAAGTTGGTTTGACCAACAAGCCGTAGACCGCAGTTTTAACTACTCATTATTACCTTCAGAATTAGTCGGCGGCTTAGAAGTTTATAAGTCGTCACAGGCTAATCTAGTTGAAGGTGGTATTGGTGGTACCGTTATTGTTAAAACACGTAAACCTCTAGATTTAGATGCAAACACTGTATTTGCAAGTGTAAAAGCTGATTATGGTACAGTTTCTGAAGAGACAGATCCTGAACTTTCTGGCTTATACAGTTGGAAAAATAATAATGAAACATTTGGTATCTTAGCGGCGGGTTCTTTATCAGAAGTAGATTACCAACGTAACGGTATTGAATCATCAGGTGGTTGGAGTGGCGGTATGGCACCAACAACATTCCAACAAGCACGTGAACGTACAGCTTATAATGTTGCCATGCAATACCAGCCATCAGATTCGCTTGTATTAGGCCTGACTTACACTAGCTTAGAGCTAGATGCAAATAATGCTAACTCGCAAATAATTATCTTCCCAGGCGACGGCTCATGTGAGCAAACTAATGCTTCAGGTAATTGTGTCTCTCGCACAATTGACGGAAATGGCACTGCTTTTTTCCAAACATGGGCGCGTAAAGCAAGCATGAAGTCTGATACGGTTGATTTTGACTGGCAATATGATGCAGAGTCATTCACATTCAAAGGTCGCGTAGGTAAAACCAGTGCTGACAGTGACGTAACAACTGCAAACTATGGTATGTTTACTAATAACAATAGTGATCTAAATGGCTCTATGGATATGACTGGTGATGTGACTAAATTTAATTTAGCAAACCAATCTTACGATGCGAGCATTTTACCTGATACCATCAGTCCGCAAACATGGGCGCCTGAATATAATCCTGATTCAGATGAAGAAAGCTACTTAAACTTAGACTTCGAAATTCCACTTGATCTGGGTGTGGTTACTGCTATTAAAACTGGTTTAAGATACGCCGATCATAAAGTTGTTCAAGATGGTAATGCTGCTATTGTAAACCCAGATTTAGTGCCTGTGCGAAATGCATCTGCATACTACCCCGGTACAGTGACTGCGGGCGGTGGCTTTGTTATACCTGAACCTGATATGGATTTAATGATTGCTGATTCATTAGCAATGACTGAAGGTTATACTGCACGCCCACAAGCTTATGGTACCATTGAAGAAGAAAATTTAGCAATCTATGCGATGGCTGATTTTGACGCAGGTGGTATTCGCGGTAATTTAGGTGTGCGTTACATCTCAACTGATATTTCGTCAGATTACTATGACTTAAGCGATGAAGGTGTTTACGATTCTACCTTATCTACAGATAAAGCAGATTACAGTGAGTTCTTACCAAGCTTAAACGTCGTTATGGACTTAGCTGATAACGTCATTTTACGTACCTCGGCAGCACAAGTTATTTCTCGTCCTAATTACGCTGACTTATTTGCAACGCGTAATCTAGCTGGCTATACAGATAATCGCCCTTTAAATGAAGTTTTAAATACTGGTAACGTTGGTTTAAGCCCGTTTAAAGCATTCCAAGCTGATATCGGTGTTGAATGGTATTTTGATGACGATGCAATGTTAAGCGTCACTTACTTTACTAAAGAAGTAAGTTCGTTTATCTCTACACAACAACAAACGAATCAACAAATTGGTATTGATATCCCAGTTTATACAACCAACCCAGATGCAGGCGAACCACCATGTGGCGCGCAGCAATATGACTGTTGGACAGTGAGCTCTTCTACCAATGGTACAGGTGGTTCAATTGAAGGTATTGAGTTCCAAATTCAAGATTCGTTTGATAACGGCTTTGGTTATTCATTTAACTATACCTATTCAGATGCTGAGGCTCCAGCAGATAACTACCCGGACCGTGTTGGTGTATTTTCTGATTCATCGAAAAATAGCTACAACGTAGTTGGTTTTTATGAAAATGATGATTTTTCTGCACGTTTAGCATATAACTGGCGTTCAGAGTTTATTATTCGTGAAGCACCAGGTTGGTATGGTAACCGTGAGCATCAAGCCTACGGACAGCTAGATTTCAGTGCAACGTACTCTGTAACTGACTACTTAGATGTTACTTTCGAAGGTATTAACTTAACAGAGGAAGACAGTATTCAGCTTGGTAATAATGATGCATCAACATCATTACCAAACCCTGATCTACTCAATGACTTCCCAGTGTGGAGCTTTGAAGGTGAAGCACGTTATAAACTTGGTGTAACAATGCGTTTCTAATATGCTGAGTTAATAAAAGTAATCTAGGCCCAGCATTGCTGGGCTTTTTTACGAGATTAAACATCATTGGTGATTTATGAATATAAAAAAAGTGGCAATTTTAGGTGGTGGAACAGCTGGTTGGTTAGCTGCAAACCACATTGGCAAAGAGCTGCTGAAGCGCAAAGGTGTTTCAGTGACTTTAATTGAGTCACCCGATATACCGCCAATTGGAGTAGGCGAAGGCACAGTACCCGACATAAGAAACACGCTAAAAGCTTTTGGTATTCGTGAAGATGAATTTATTCGCCAATGTGATGCGACGTTTAAGCAGTCGATAAAATTTGTTAACTGGATGGACAAGAAAAAGCATGGGGAAGGTAACTTTTTTCATCACTTGTTTGATGTGCCAAACCCCTACGATACTAAACATTTAACTCAACATTGGTTAAATGATAAGCAAAAATCAAAAAGTCATGCGCAGTATTTATCTTCTCAGCACGCTATTTGTGAGGCTGGTTTAGCCCCCAAAAGTATCACTAATGCCCAATATGAGGGCGAGTTAGCTTATGCGTACCATTTCAATGCAGGGAAATTTGCGCAACTGCTCTCGTGTAATGCAAAAGATAAGTTTTCGGTGTCTCACGTACATACCAATGTAACTCAAGTAAAGCTTGCTAATGATGGCACAATAGCAGCGTTAGTGACTGACAGCGAAGGTGAACTTGAATTTGACTTTTATATTGATTGTTCGGGTTTTGAATCTTTACTCATAGATAAAGCTTTAAAAGTCCCTTTCGTTGATGTGTCTGACACTTTACTTATTAATAGCGCCTTAGTTGTGCAAGTGCCTACAAAAGAAGACGAGGATATTCCACCTTATACGCTTGCTACCGCCCATCAAGCTGGCTGGATATGGGACATTGCGCTTACAAATAGGCGGGGAGTGGGTTTTGTTTATTCGAATAACCACATGACCGACGAACAAGCACATGAAAAACTGGACCGTTATCTAGGGGCAAGTAAGCAAGACCTTAGCTATCGAAAAATCCCCATGAGAGTAGGTTATCGTGAAAAGTTTTGGCATAAAAACTGTGTCGCACTTGGCTTAGCGCAAGGGTTTTTAGAGCCATTAGAGGCAACCTCCATTTTATTAACCGACTTTTCAGCGAAGTTTTTAACCCTACGTTTTCCATCATCAACAAAGCAGCTTGAACAGTTAGAAACGCGTTTTAATCACGCTATGGGGTATGCATGGGAGCGTGCTATTGATTTTATTAAATTACATTATTGTATTTCAGATAGAACAGATTCAGCTTTTTGGGTAGCCAATAAAAATGATGACACTACCTCTGAGTCATTAAAAGAAAAGCTTAGTTTGTGGGAAGAGTTCATTCCAGTTAGAGATGACTTTTTCAGCCAGTTTGAAGTATTTTACTTAGAGAACTTTTTATTTGTACTCTATGGAATGAATTACAACACTAAGGCATCGCCTTGTTCAAAAGCAGAGCATGAACATTGTCTAGTGCGTTTACAACAACGAGCTGAGATTGATAAATACTTACTTAATAAGCTACCCAATCACAGAGCGCTTTTAGATAAAATTAAACAATATGGCCTGCAGACAATCTAATATTTTGCGAAATGCGTAAGCGGTATATTCAAACAGCTCATCTCACACTTGCAAAAGAGGCTATCGAAAGACGGCCTTTTTTAGCATCGGCTAGGCAGCTTTGTTCAGAATAAATATTTGCACTGTGCAATAAGTTGCCTTGGTAAATAACAAGGCGGTTAAATTTAGCATCAACTTTAAAGACCTGCTCAAATAAACTGGTGCTGCCAGATAAATAGCCTTGATGTTCATCAGGGGCTTTTTTAACCTCATTAACTATATCTGTAAGTAGTGGCTTATGTTCTTGTTTAAATTCAATAACGTTTTTAGGTATATACTTATAAATACTTGTTCCACCAAGCTCCTCTGGCGATAAGTAATGTACAAATGCGTAATCTCTTTCATCACATGAATCAATATGCGGTACTTTTTGGTCAACAATTAAATTTGCTGGTTTGCATGAAACTAATGAAAGTAAACTTTTATGAAGAATAGACTCTCGATAATTTTTATTGTCTATTTTAGGCAGTATTTCATTTTGAAAAAACGCATGTAAAACCCTTAAGTAGGGTTGTGGCATATTGTCGCGAATGCCAGGATAGAAAGAATTGTCTGAAAACATAGGATTAAAATAGGCTATGTTATGGGCAAAATTCATTACACTATTGGTATCTAAAAGAAAATCATCTACAACGAAGGCTGATAGTTTAGTGCCTGGGATCATCAACTTTTCAATTATTAAGTTTGGGTTTACAGTTAAATTTTTCATTATTTAATGTCTATTTTTGATGGGCTTATTTAAATGTGAACTTTTTATTTAGGCACAAAATTAATATACCACCGAAGACAGCGTTGTCAAAGGGCGCTTTTTGAGCTAATTGTGTTTACGAATTTCTTCTTCAGTGGCGTTTATTGGTTATTTGTTGAAATAATAAGCGATAATGTTTTTGTTAATTATTAACGTACAAAATGACACAAAATTTTCACTTCCTTTTTGTCACCAAAACCATTAGCCTTAGGCCACTAACAGTAATAAATCAAATTAATAAATAACGGAGCAGTAACATGGCGGAGCAACAAGTACAGCCTTTACACAACGAAAAACATGCCAACACTAAAATTAAAAATGGCATCAACATCGAATTTATGAAAACTCAACACTTAGTGCCAGTGGTTGCACATGAGTTTGCGCGTATCGCCAATGAATTCCCAATGTCTTTTGTTAAAAATAACGAAACAGGTACTTTTCAAGCGGTTGCAATGTTTGGCCTAGAGCCAGGCGAAAATTTATTTATTGATGGCGACAAATGGACAGCATCATTTGCGCCTATGGCAACAACGCGTTACCCATTAGGTTTAGTAAAGCACCCAGAGCAAGATCAATTTGGTATCGTAATTGACGAAGCAAGCTCATTAGTTGGTGAAGAAGAGGGTAATGCATTATTCGAAAACGGTGAAGAAACTGATTACCTTAAGCGTCGTAAAGAAGCGTTAGTATCATTCATTGAGTTTTCTCAAGTAACTGATGCCTTCACTAAATTCCTTGCTGATAAAGAACTACTGGTAGCACAAACGCTAACAGTTGATATTAAAGGCGAGAAAAAAGACATCAACGGTATTTACCTTATCGATGAGAAGAAACTAAATGAGCTAAGCGATGCAGACTTCCTTGAGCTTCGTAAGCGCGGTTATTTAGCACCAATCTATTCTTTCTTAACGTCTACGCACCAAGTAGCACGTTTAGCACGTTTAAAAGCGCAACAAGCGTAACTTTAAACGAAATTAAAAAAGCGCCTTAGGGCGCTTTTTTTGTGCCATTAAACTCACTTCACTTGAAAAACGCTTCATAACCATTCACATTGGTTTTAATCCTGTATTTATAAAAGAACACACAATGAAAAAATCACTATTATTAGGGCTCATTGCAACAAGTTTAATTGGGTTGAGCACGCAGGCATTGAGTGAAAGCACAAATACGCCGTTTGCCATTGCGATTCATGGCGGTGCAGGCACGATTGAAAAAAGTAAATTTACGGCAGATCAAGAGCAAGCTTATCGCAATAAATTAGCAGAAGCTGTTGAGGCCGGATATAAGGTACTTGAACAAGGCGGAGAAAGCCTTGATGCAGTGACTACTGCCATTGAAGTACTTGAACAATCGCCTTATTTTAATGCCGGGCGTGGTGCGGTATATACCTATGATGGTAGTCACGAATTAGATGCCGCTATAATGGATGGTCGCAATCGTCAAGCAGGCGCTGTGTCAGGTATTAAACATATCGAAAGTCCAATTAAACTTGCCCGGTTAGTAATGGAAAAATCAGTGCATGTGATGTTAAGTGGTCAAGGTGCAGAAGAGTTTGCCAAAGAGCAAGGCGTGAGCCTAGTAGAGAACAATATATTTGATACTGAGCATCGTTATGAGGCTTTATTAAAAGCCAAAAAGAAACTCGAGGCGAGCAAAAATACCAGTAAAGATTATCAGGCAGCGCATAAAGCGTTACCAGTAAATTATAAAGTGGGCACAGTCGGAGCGGTGGCACTGGATAAACAAGGGAATTTAGCAGCAGGCACGTCAACCGGCGGAATGACCGCAAAACGTTTTGGTCGTATTGGCGATGCACCGGTTATTGGCGCAGGCACTTTTGCTGAAAATGCCTCATGTGCTGTTTCGGCAACTGGGCACGGCGAATATTTTATTCGTTATAATGTGGCAAGTGATATTTGTGCGCGAGTAAAGTACCAAGGTAAAACTATAGGTGAAGCAGGTAATGAAGTAATAAATGAGGTGCTTAAACCGATAGGGGGCACAGGCGGTGTTATTATTGTTGATACAAAAGGCAATATTAGTCTGCCGTTTAATACTACTGGCATGTATCGTGCGAGTAAGTCCAATACGCAAGCAACTTATGTAGGTATTTTTAGCGACGAATAAACGCAATTAGTCATTGGCTGGTGGTTTATATAATAATCCGCTGATTGTTATATTCTTTACAGGATTAACCCCAGCCATTTAATTTGCTACAATCGGGGCTCTTTGACTAATTTTTATAAGGTATGCAGGTGGTAAACCTAGGTCAGTTGTTTGGCGAGCTAAAAACGTGCTTAAAAAAAGATCAATTCAGTTTTAAAAAGCGTCTTCACGGCGTTAAAAAAATCACCGACGAGGCAAAACTTACCAGTGCGCTTGAAAAAATTGCGACTGATATTAGTCGCAGTCAAGCACTCAGAGAGCAGCGTTTAGCTGGGCTACCTAAAGTTACTTACCCTGAGCAATTACCGGTCAGTCAAAAAAAAGACACCGTTAAAGAGGCCATTGCTAATAATCAAGTGGTGATCATTGCAGGTGAAACCGGCTCAGGTAAAACCACACAAATACCTAAGATGTGTTTAGAGCTAGGCCGAGGCGTTGAGGGCTATATTGGCCATACGCAACCAAGGCGTCTAGCAGCACGCAGCGTTGCCAACCGTATTGCAGAAGAAATGCAATGTGAGCTTGGTCAGCAAGTCGGTTTTAAAATTCGTTTTAGCGATCAGGTATCTAATAACAGTTACATTAAACTGATGACCGACGGTATTTTATTAGCTGAAATACAACAAGACCGGTTTTTAAATCAATACGACACCATTATTATTGATGAAGCGCATGAACGTAGCCTAAACATTGATTTTATTTTAGGTTATCTTAAAAATTTACTCCCAAAACGCCCCGATTTAAAAGTTATTATCACCTCAGCAACTATCGATCCTGAGCGCTTTTCTAAGCATTTTGATGATGCACCTATTATTGAAGTATCAGGAAGAACGTTTCCAGTTGATGTACGCTATAACCCAATTAGTGATATTCAAAAAGAAGATATGGAAGCCGAAGGCGACCAACTTCAGGGGATTTTTGATGCGGTAGATGAACTTTGCGCCGAAGGCCCTGGCGATATTCTGATCTTTTTAAATGGTGAGCGAGAAATACGCGATACCGCCGATGCACTAAGCAAGCGTAATTTAAAACACACAGATGTATTACCTTTGTATTCAAGGCTATCGAACGCTGAGCAAAACCGTATTTTTGCGCCGCATTCGCGCCGCCATATTATACTCTCTACCAACGTCGCTGAAACATCGCTAACAGTACCTGGTATTCGTTATGTTATTGACCCGGGTACAGCGCGAATTAGTCGTTATAGTTATCGCACAAAAGTGCAACGTTTACCTATAGAGCCTATTTCGCAAGCCAGTGCTAATCAGCGAATGGGGCGTTGTGGACGTGTTGAAGCGGGTATTTGTATTCGTTTATATTCAGAAGATGACTTTTTATCGCGTCCTGAATTTACTGACCCTGAAATATTACGTACTAATTTAGCATCAGTTATTTTGCAAATGTTAGCCCTTGGGCTGGGTGATATGGCGCAATTTCCTTTTGTGCAAGCTCCAGATAGCCGCAATATTAATGATGGTTTAACATTGCTTGAAGAGTTACAAGCAGTAAAAGCGGCTAAGCGTCATCAAAAAACCAGCCTAACACAATCTGGGCGAGAGCTAAGTCGTTTGCCGGTTGATCCGCGTTTAGCAAAAATGGTGCTAACTGCACATAAACTGGGTGCATTGCGTGAGGTGATAGTTATTGTTGCCGCGCTTTCAATTCAAGACCCCCGCGAGCGACCACAAGAAAAACGCCAAGCCGCGAATGAAAAACATGGTCGCTTTGACGATCCAGACTCTGACTTTATTGCCTTTTTAAACCTGTGGAATTATTTAGAAGAGCAGCAAAGTGAGCTGACTAACAGCCAGTTTAGAAAGTTATGTCAAAAAGACTTTTTAGCCTATATGCGTATTCGTGAATGGCAAGATATCGTTTATCAAATCAGCACTGTGTGCAATGAAATGAAAATGAAAGCCACCACTAATGTCGCAGACAGTGAGCTTATTCACAAAGCACTTTTAAGTGGCATGCTCAGTCACATCGGTTTTAAAGACGAAAAGCAGCTATATAAAGGTGCGCGTAATAGCCAATTTCATATTTTCCCAGGCTCAGGCTTATTTAAAAAGAGTCCAAAATGGATGATGTCGGCTGAGTTGGTGGAAACCAGTAAACTCTATGCTCGTATTAATGCCAAAATTGATGTGAACTGGGTAGAACCGTTCGCTCAGCATTTAGTAAAACGCAGCTACACAGAACCCCACTGGGAGAAAAAGCCCGGTGCGGTCATCGCCTTTGAACAACAAACTCTGTATGGCTTATTAATTGTTAATAAACGCCGCTGTGTGTACAGCAATATTGACCCTAAAGTAAGCCGAGAGTTATTTATTCGCACAGCGCTGGTTGAACAAGAGCTGGGACTCAATGAAGGATTTTTACAATATAACCGCGAATTAATTGAAGATATTCAAGTGCTCGAGAACAAGTCGCGTAGGCGCGATATTTTAGTTGATGAGCAAACCTTATTTGAGTTTTACGAGAAAAAAATACCGAACGATATTAATAATCGTGCTGCGTTTATTAAGTGGTATAAAACACAAAAACAGCAAGACAAACGCTATCTGCACATGACGCGTGAAGAGCTCATGCAGCATGGTGCAAGTAGCATTACCGAATTTGACTATCCAGATACATGGCAACAAGATAACTTAATGTTGCCGCTTACTTATCATTTTGATCCAGGCCAAGCAGTTGATGGTGTTGCCGTGCAGATACCGGTTGCGCTATTAAACCAAGTTCAAGAAAGTGGTTTTGATTGGCATATACCGGCATTTCGTCATGAGCTAATTTGTGGGTTAATCAAGTCATTGCCAAAGTCACTTCGCCGTAACTTTGTCCCTGCGCCTAATTATGCCGATGCGGTGTTAGCGGCCATAGAGCCTCTACAAGGCTCGTTAATCGACTCACTAAGTAATCGGTTATTGCGCATGACTGGCGTGCGAGTCGACCCCGAGGCGTGGGATTTAACAGCCCTTGCTCCTCATTTAAGATTGCAGTTTGAAGTCCGTGATGAAAACGACCAACTTCTTGCCCGTGGGCTCGATTTAGCTAAGCTTAAAGCGCAGCTTCAAGGCAAAGTGACAGACACCTTATCTAAAGTGGCCGACAAAGGCATAGAAAAAACCGATTTAACCCAGTGGGATTTTGGTGAGTTACCAACATCGTATGTGAAAAAGCAAGGTCAATACGAAATTAAAGCCTACCCAGCACTAGTGGATAAAAAATCAACGGCCGCAGTAGAGCTATTCGATAACGAAATAAAAGCGCAATTAGCGCACCAGCAAGGTTTACGTCGTTTAGTACTGTTAAACGTGCCATCACCAATTAAATACCTGCAGCAAAACCTACCAAACAAAGCTAAATTAGGATTGTACTTTAATCCTTTTGGTAAAATTGCCGATTTAATAGATGACTGCATTGCATCAGGCGTTGATAGCCTATTAGTTAAATATGGTGACATTCGTACAAGTGAGGCATTTGAAACGGTTAAAGAGCATATTCGCGGCGAGTTAGGCGATACCGTTGTGGCCATTGCTACGCAGGTTGAGCAAGTACTGAGTATTGCGCATGCACTGCATAAAAAAATGAAAGGGCGTGTAGATTTAACCATGATCACCGCTCATGGGGATATTAAGTCTCAGCTAGAGTCGCTTATTTTTAAAGGCTTTGTCAGTCAACATGGGGCAGACAAACTAGGCGATTTAATTCGTTATTTAAAAGCGATTCAAAAACGCCTAGAAAAACTACCTGTTGACCCAAATCGTGATAGATTATGTGTGTTAGAGCTTGAAAAAGTAGCGCAAGAATATAAAAAACTAACGAATAAAACACCTAAAGTAATGCCATTGCCTACTGATGTTGAGGCTATTTTTTGGATGCAGCAAGAATTACGCGTATCCTTATTTGCACAAACCTTAGGTACGCCTTATCCAATTTCAGCAAAACGTGTGTTAAATGCGATAAAAGAAATTGAATAATCTCTTTATTCTCTATTAAGCTAAGTAAGTTAACAGAGGGACTAACTTGAGAAGGAAATGACATACCTATGTCCTCATTAATAAAACACAGAGCGCGACAGTTGTTAGTGGTTGATGATGAGTATTTCAATTTTGAAATACTCAAAGCAGGGTTAGCATCAACATTTGATTTGAGCTATGCTGACTCAGGTAAAAGTTGTTTAGCATCTGCGATTGCAAATCCGCCCGATATTATTTTGCTTGATGTGTGTATGCCAGGACTCGATGGTTATGATACGTGTCGCATACTTAAACACACGCCAGAGACAAAAAACATTCCGGTGGTCATGATATCTGGACTTGAGTCGGAGCTTGAACAACAAGCTGGCTTTGACGCAGGGTGTGATGCTTACGTTGTAAAACCTTTTTCTATCGCCGTACTACGAGAAAAAATTAATAATATTGTGTAGAGGGAATTATGTTTACCGAAGATAAGCGAAACTATAGACGTATGCAGGTTAACACGCCAGCGAAGTTAACCTCAATAGAGCCTGTTGCTGGGCTTAGTTACACTGGCACATGCCTTGATTTAAGTGCAACGGGTCTTTCATTACAACTCGATGATTTGTTAGAGCTTAACTCAATTTTATCGGTTGATATTGCATCAACACATCCGAGCATTGCACCATTGAAAGCCACCGTTAAGGTGATACGTGCCAGCACAGAAGAGGATGGCACGATAACCGCAGGGCTTGAAATTGTAGAGTTTAACTAACTACTTAATTAGTTTTTAGTAAACCTTACAAATAAGCCCTTTAAGGTAAAAGCCTTCAGGATAGCTGCCTGCAATAGGGTGGTCAGCTGCTTGATTTAAGCGCTCCATGATCAGTAAATCCTTACCTGCATCAAGGGCTGCATCTGCGACCACTTTTTGAAACAAGTTTTGCTCCATTAAACCAGAGCATGAGAATGTTAGCAGTGTGCCACCTGGCTTTAATATTTGCATCGCAATCATATTTATATCTTTATAACCACGACACGCCCCAGTTAACTGCGCTTTGTTATCAGCAAACTTTGGTGGGTCCATGACGATCGTATCAAACATCACCCCGTCTTCACGGTATTGGCGCAATAATTTAAAGACATCTTGTTTTACAAAGTCGACTTTATTTAAATCAAGGTTATTATGCTCTACATTGCGCTTTGCCGTATCAAGTGCTGGTTGTGAAACATCAACATTGGTTACATGTTTACAGCCACCGCGAAGGGCATAAAGAGAAAAAGTACCTGTATAACTAAAGCAATTTAATACGGTTTTGTCTTTTGAAAAACGCTCCAGTGCAGCTCGACTATCTCGTTGATCTAAATAAAAGCCAGTTTTATGGCCTTCCATTATATCAACTTCAATCTTTAAGCCATTTTCTTCAATTATGACAGGTTCAGTGGGTTCACTCCCCCAAAGCACGCCCTTAATAGGCTCTAGCCCTTCTTTGGTTCGAACATCTACATCTGAGCGCTCATAAATAGTAGAGCCTGGGAAAATAGCCATTAAAGCGCCAACAATTTCACCTTTGTGACGTTCTGCACCTGCGCTTAGTAATTGACACACAATTACATTATCAAACTTATCTATGGTAATACCGGGTAAGTAGTCTGATTCTGCTGCACATAACCTAAAGCCGGTAAGTCCACCTTCTTCAATTGCATGGCTGCGAGCTTCTAAAGCACGGCGAAGACGACGCTCAAAGAAATGTTGATCAATCACTTCTTTTTCGTCAAAGCTCCAAACACGAGCACGTATTTGTGAATGAGGACTGTAAGCTGCGGTGGCTAAAAATTTACCCTCACTGTCGTGTATGGTTACCGTGTCACCTAATCCAGGTTTACCTTTAATTTTTTTGATGGCTTTAGAAAATAACCAAGGGTGTTTTCTTTTTAATGATTTATCGCGACCAGCTTGCAGGTAAACGGCAGATGACATAAGGCTTCTCTGTAGTAATAAATAAGCGCTGTATTTTAGTCAAGGCTCGCGCAACATACAATGAATGTTTTGCAAGGGGCTTATAAATCGCGGTAAAGTAGCCATTATTAACTCGTTTAAATAGATTTTTGGAAATTCGGTGGACAATTCAGCTCTTAGCCCCTCATTACAGCAACTTAATCAGCAATGCAGAGACTTTATTACATCCTTAGTACATGCGGATGTTGCCCATGATATTACCCATATTGAACGGGTAGTGCGTGTTGCTGTGCAGCTATGTATAGCAGAGCAGGCTGATATGGCGATTGTATTGCCTGCAGCTTGGTTGCATGATTGTGTCGCAGTGGCTAAAAATCATCCAGATAGAGCAAGGGCATCAACAATGGCCGCGGATAAAGCGATTAACTTTTTAGCGTCTATTGGCTATGATGACGCGCTATTTGATGATATTCACCATGCCATTGCCGCACATAGTTTTAGCGCCAATATTGCTATTAAAACGGTTGAAGCACAGATTGTACAAGATGCTGACAGAATGGATGCCTTGGGTGCTATTGGCGTAAGCCGTTGTATGAAAGTAGGCGGCTCTATTAGTCGATTATTATACAACCCCGATGATCCATTTTGTTTAAACCGAGAAGCAGACGATAAAAAATACACCCTAGATCATTTTTTTATTAAATTACTGCATATTGCCCAGAGTATGAATACTCCTTCTGCAAAAGCCGAAGCACAAAGACGCACTGCATATATGCACGACTTTTTAGCTCAGCTTAAATCTGAAATTGGTGAACAACGCGATGACACCTAAACTTTCGGGAATTGATCATTGTCATTTAAATGTTCAAAGCCTCAACCAAGCTATTGAGTGGTATGAAAAGGTGCTTGGTTTTACCGTAGTAGAGGAGTTAGCCTTTTGGAATGAAGAGGGAAAAGGTCCTTTAACACTCGAAGATGAAAACGCCACTACACGATTGGCTTTATTTGAAGGCGATGGGCGTAGTAAAGGAATCGCTTTTGCTGCAACAGGGGAGCAATTTGTTATTTGGCTCAAGCATCTTGAACAGCATCAAGTGAAAACCATATTGGCTGATCATGGCGTGACATTTTCAATGTATTTTAAAGATATTAGTGGCAATAGCCATGAGATCACGTCCCATGACTATCGTATTATAAAACAGCATTTTCCGGCTGTAGCTTTAGGCTCTCACAATGCCAAAAGAAGCTAGGGTCAGTTGCACTTTGCGCAGTAATATTTGCTCAAATAAAGGGAGATTTAATCGCGCTCTTGATGGGCCTTTTTTATCGCTAGAACAGCGCCTATCTGACCAATAAAAAGCTCAACTAGATGTGGGTCAAAATGTTTTCCCGCTTGGTGCTGCATATGTTCTATTGTTTGCTCAATGCTCCAAGGCTCTTTATAAGGACGTTTTGATGTGAGTGCATCAAATACATCAGCAATCGCCACAATCCGTCCCTCAATCGAAATTTCTTCGCCTTTCAATCCATTAGGATAGCCTGTGCCATCCCATTTCTCATGATGTTCAATTGCCAGTACGTGGGCAAGTTGCAACAAAGGGGAGGGTGAGTTGGCCAATATTTTAGCTCCTATAGCAGCATGCTCTTTCATGTGTGCAAATTCGTCTGGAGTTAATTTTCCTGGTTTTAATAATATTGAATCAGGAATGCCTATTTTTCCGACATCGTGCATTGGTGCAGCTTGGCGCAATAACTCAGCGTGTTGCTCATTCATTCCTAGCGCTAAAGCAAGTACCTTGCTGTATTGACTCATTCGAGCAATATGTTCACCCGTATCGGTATCTTTGTACTCTGCAGCGCGCCCCAATCGTTCTACTAAGTCTACATGTGCTTGTTTTAGCTGCTCGGCTTGTACTAAAGAAAGATGTGTTTTTACCCTTGCCTTTACAATAGCAGGACTAATAGGTTTGGTTATGTAATCAACTGCACCTAAAGAAAAACCTTCCGATTCATCTTGCTCTTGTGTAAGTGCGGTAACAAAAATAACTGGAATATGTGCGGTTGTAGGATTAGCTTTTAAAATTTTACACACTTCAAAGCCATTCATATCTGGCATCATAACATCAAGTAAAATGAGGTTCGGTGGATCGTTTTCAATTAATTGCAGTGCTAATAGCCCCGATTTAGCGAACGACAAACGGTAGTTACTCGCTAAAACCTCGCGCATTACTTTTAAATTCGCAGGTTCATCATCGACGATTAATATTCGCGCCTGATTTATAGATTGAGCCATCGTCGTCCTCAGAAGAGCTAATTATTAAGTGTTGTTAATAATGCATTGAGCTCTATTTTTGCATTATCAAATTCAAATTCATTAAACTGTTCACAAATGCTTAAAATAGCATTTTTGTGCTGTTCTGGTGTTATTTTCTCAATATAACTTAATAACGTATCGTCCAACTCTGCTCGTTTAGCTTGGCTAAGTAAAAGCGTTAATTGGTGAATAAATTCAGCATTTGACACGGTTACTTTTTGTAATTTATTCTCTTTAGGAGCAAAATGTAAATGTGATAATTTATCTGCTAGCTGTTGCCACTCTTGTTGGCATTGTAATATGCATTGGGCATAAGAAGCTATATCACGCTGCTTTTCAGCTTGAGCAACTAAGTCAGACAAATTATTAAGCGCTAAGTTACCTGCAAGACCTTTTAAATTATGTAGAATTTGAGCATGGTGTTTATCGTTTAGCTTATTGGTCGCTAAGGTTTGCATACTATTTTGATGCTGAGCTAAAAAGAGCGCGACTTCTTTGAGGTGCTTTTCTTTACTGCCCCACATTTTCTCACCTTTAGCTAAATCTATACGGAGTTTTGAGTCAATCGGATCTGCAGTTTCTAACTGGCTTATAGCAAGCCCAAGCACTCTTGCTATTTCGTAGTTGAGCTGGTTTATGTCAACGGGTTTAGTTGTAAATCCATTCATACCCGCTTGTTTGGCTGTTAGCTTGTCTTGCTGTAGCACACTGGCTGTTAAAGCAATTATTGGGGTTTGCTCTAGTTGCTTTTGCTGCTCTAAAGAGCGAATTGATGCCGTAGCACTGATCCCATCGCACTTAGGCATATGAATATCCATTAAAATAATATCAAAGTGATGTTGATTAAATATTTCAATGGCCTCAAAGCCATTATTAGCCTTTCTTACCTGATGCCCAGCTTGTGAGAGCATAATGGTGAGTAGCTCAATATTTTGTTCAATGTCATCGACCACTAAGATTTTTAATGGTGGTAAATTAAATACGTTTTTACTAATGAGCTGTACCTGACTTTTCTCGCCTTTTTCAAGCGCGACAGTAAAGCAAAAGCAGCTACCTTGGCCAAGGGTACTTTGTGCATATATATGGCCACCCATTAACTCAACCAGCTGTTTACTAATCGTTGTTCCAAGCCCTGTGCCACCAAATCGGCGAGTTGTGGTGCCGTCTGCTTGCTCAAAAGGTTTAAAGATAGCCTCAAGACGATCTTTTTCAATACCTATACCTGTGTCTTGTACTTCAAATAAAATAGGATGATTGGGGTTATGAGTAACCGACAAAGTAACATGGCCTCGTTCGGTAAACTTTATCGCATTGCCGATTAAATTGGTTAGCACTTGGCGTAAACGCGTATCGTCACCAAAATAAAATGGATTCACATTGTCAGCTATTTTTAAATTGAGTTTTAGGTCTTTACGTTTTGCATCCAGCCAAAATGTAGACACAATATTGTCGAGTAATTCTTGCAAGTTAAAATGTACATTTTGAATTTCGAGTTTACCTTTTTCTAACTTTGCTGAGTCGAGGATATCGTTAAGTAAGTGCAACAAAGAACGCGCGGCGTTATTAACAGTAATTATTTGCTTCTGTTGATCTTTATTAAGCGGGCTATCTATCAAAATATCACTAAAGCCAATAATTGCATTCATGGGGGTACGTATCTCATGACTCATATTTGCCATAAAAGACTGTTTAGCTTGCGCGGCTACTTCAGCCTCGTATTTAGCTTGTTTTAAGCTTTGCTCATATTCATAGCGTTTGGTTATATCAACCAAAACGCCATCAATCCAGCGGACATCATTTTTAGAGCCTGTGACAATACTTGCTTGATCCAGTACCCAAATAATATTGCCGTTGCGATGGCGAATGCGATATTCAATTGAGTATTGACTGGTTGATGCAACCGCTTGATCAATGGCTAAAGAAATAGCCGCTTCATCTTCTTTAACAATCAGCTCGGCAAAGGTAATACGCTGCTCAGTAAACTCTTCAGCGCGATAACCAGTTAGTTCATAGACGCTTGGGCTTATAAACAACATACTCCAGTGTTCATCTAACAAGCAGCGAAATACAACACCGGGCATATTGTTCATCAAGGTACGATATTGTCGCTCTTTTTCAATTAAGCTTTGTTGTAATGCTTTTTGTTCAGTTAAATCGGTAATAAAGCCAACAAATAGTGTTTCAGTTTGCAATTGCTTTACTTCACCAATCCCTAGTCGAATTGGAAATTGATGACCATTTTTATGTTTTGCCCACACATCACGATTAACGCCAATCACACGCTTTACTTCATGGTTTGTGGTGTTTTTTAAAAAAGCATCGTGTTGATTAGCAATATCATCAGCCATCAATATTTTTACATTTAGGCCAATGACCTCACTATCTTTCCAGCCAAAAATCGTTTCTGCGGCCTTATTAAAGCTTAAAATGGTACCTTTAATATTGATAGTGACGATGCCATCAATGGCAGTTGATAAAATAGCATCAAGGCGAGACTCTTCAGCAGATTTTTTTCCTAACAGCATTCTGTAGCGGATCATGCCATTGATGATCACAACCACCGCTGTTAATAAAAGCGTGGCGAACGACACACTAATAGCAATAAAGGTTAAGTGCGATTGATTTGTTTGCTCGTTAATTATCGGAGTGGTTGCAATAAATCGCGCAGCGGCCATGCCCATATAGTGCATGCCAGCCACGGCAAGCCCCAGAATAAGCGCACAAATAATACGATTATGCACCGGCGTTAATTTTTTAAAGTGTGTAGGTAAATGAAAACGTACATAGAGGCTGATGAAAGAGAGCAGCACTGCTACAACAATTGAAGCGCTAAACCACATTGGATCATAACGAAGTAATGGACTTAATTGCATTGCAGCCATACCACTGTAATGCATGGTGCCAACACCCGCGCCAAATAAAAGTGAGCTTAGAATTAAATTGATAATACGAGGGTGGGTGCTATATGTTTTCAAACAAGAAAAAGCAATGGTACACGCCAGTAAAGCCGGTATAAACGACACAAAAGTGAGTGTGGGATCGTATTCAATTGTAGTGCACAAAGAAAATGCGAGCATAGCAATAAAATGCATACTCCATACCCCCCCAGCAAGCACTAAAGCTGCAGTTACATTGGCCAGCTTACGATAAGACTTAAAGTGAGTATTATTTGCTAAATCGATAACGTGAAGGGAAAAGTAGGCTGCAAAAATTGCGGTGAGTATAGATAGTGTCACTAAACTTGGGTCGTATACACCATTAATAATTAGACTTGGATCTGGTTGGTTTATAAAAAAATTAGATAGCATCAATCATTCACATAATAACTCTTAAACCCAGTCTAATATAAACGCAACAATAATCACAAGGTATTGAGCTCTAAGTTACAACAGCAACGTAAGTGTTTTAAGCTCTAAACTTACTATTCATTGAGAATTACTACATGCATTGGTATTAAAATGGCATTTAGTAGGGATTATTTATAGATCAGCCGTTATGGTACAAGGTAAAATAAAGCCCAGTGTTTAATTATAACTAGGCAGCATTCATTGTTGGATTACACTTTAAAGCGAAGTAAACGAAGAAAAACAGTAGCGATTAAAGTCGCACAACGAGAACTTACGGTGTATGCGCCCCATTTTGTAACGAAAACACAAATTAATGAATGGCTGTTGAGTAAACAGGGCTGGATTGATGCTCAGTTACATAAGCAACAAATTCAAGCCGATACACGACAGTTTCCACTCAAAACCCATAGCATTAAACTATTTAATGAAGCTGTAAATGTGCAATTTGAAAATGCAGCACGCACTCAATGGCAGCAGCACAATGAAAGCCAAACGCTGTTACTGAGTATTTCTTCACGTGTGAAGCATCGAACGCAAATGTATCAAGGTTTGCTAGAGCAATTTTTGCATGAGAAGTTAGAAAGTTATATTGAAATGCGAGTTAACTACTATTGTCAGCTGATGGGTGAAAAGCTACCGAGCAATATTCGTATTCAATTGTATAAGCGTCGCTGGGGCAGTTGTAACCGCAGGCGTGAACTGACCTTCAACTTGCACTTGGCAAGCGCACCTACATGGATAATTGACTACGTGATTGTGCATGAGTTAGCGCATTTAAAGTATTTAAATCACAGTACACAATTTTGGCATCGTGTAGGGTTATTTTATTCAGAACACAAAAAAGCAAGCGCTTGGTTAAATAAGCATGGCATGAGTTTACAATGGGTTTTTGAATAACTAGAACATAAAATGAGGTAGTAAAGAGAAGTGGTGGAGGGAGCTGGATTCGAACCAGCGAAGGCTGAGCCGTCAGATTTACAGTCTGATCCCTTTGGCCGCTCGGGAACCCCTCCACAGCAAGTATGAATGGAATTGCAACCTAGGTATT
>NZ_PNDI01000029.1:0-50373 GCF_005887465.1 Pseudoalteromonas sp. S1610
TATCTGTGCGCTTTTTTCAGCATATAAGTTACCCATATTAATTAATCTAAACTGTGGTTAATTAGGTACCTGAACTTTAGATAACAAAAAGGCTCGCAATTGCGAGCCTTTTTTAAAGAATAAACGCTGATTACCAGCCTGTTTTCTCTTTAAGTGCTTTACCGATATCAGCAAGTGAACGTACAGTTTTTACGCCCGCAGCTTCTAATGCAGCAAATTTCTCATCAGCAGTACCTTTACCACCAGCGATGATTGCGCCAGCGTGACCCATACGCTTACCTTCTGGTGCAGTAACACCAGCAATGTAAGAAACAACAGGTTTAGTTACGTTAGCTTTGATGTACTCTGCAGCTTCTTCTTCTGCAGTACCACCAATTTCACCAATCATTACGATTGCTTCAGTTTGTGGATCTTTTTCGAACAATTCTAGAACGTCGATAAAGTTAGTACCAGGAATTGGATCACCACCAATACCAACACAAGAAGACTGACCAAAACCAGCATCTGTAGTTTGCTTAACTGCTTCGTACGTTAAAGTACCAGAACGAGAAACAATACCTACTTTACCAGGCTTGTGGATGTGACCAGGCATGATACCAATCTTAGTCTCACCAGGAGTGATAACACCTGGACAGTTTGGACCAATCATACGAGTACCTGTTTGATCTAGTTTAACTTTAACGTCAACCATATCAAGTGTAGGAATACCTTCAGTGATACAAACAATCAGCTCGATACCTGCATCGATAGCTTCTAAGATTGCATCTTTACAGAAAGGTGCTGGTACGTAAATCACAGATGCAGTTGCACCTGTTGCTTCTACAGCGTCACGTACTGTGTTAAATACTGGAAGACCAAGGTGCGTTTGACCGCCTTTACCTGGGCTTACACCACCAACCATTTGTGTACCGTACTCAAGCGCTTGCTCTGAGTGGAAAGTACCTTGACCACCAGTGAAACCTTGACAGATAACTTTTGTATCTTTATTGATTAATACAGACATTATTTGCCCTCCGCAGCAGCAACAACTTTTTCAGCCGCGTCTGTTAATGATTCAGCAGCGATGATGTTAAGATCAGACTTAGCAAGTACTTCACGGCCTAATTCAGCATTAGTACCTTCTAAACGTACAACTACTGGAACTGTTACACCTACTTCTTTAACTGCGCCAATGATGCCTTCAGCAATCATGTCACAACGAACGATTCCGCCGAAGATGTTAACTAAAACAGCTTTAACGTTGTCATCTGAAAGGATGATTTTGAATGCTTCAGAAACACGTTCTTTAGTCGCGCCGCCACCAACATCTAGGAAGTTAGCTGGCTTGCCACCGTGTAGGTTTACGATGTCCATAGTACCCATTGCAAGGCCTGCACCGTTAACCATACAACCTACGTTACCATCTAGGGCTACGTAGTTAAGCTCGAAGCTTGCTGCGTGAGCTTCACGTGCATCTTCTTGAGATGGATCGTGCATTTCACGGATTTTAGGTTGACGGTAAAGTGCATTACCATCGATACCAATTTTACCATCTAGACAGTGAAGGTTACCTTCATCTGTGATTACTAGTGGGTTGATTTCAAGTAATGCGAAATCGAAATCGTTAAACATGTTGCCAAGACCCATAAAGATCTTAACGAACTGTTTCATTTGTGTTGGGTTAAGACCCAATTTAAAACCAAGCTCACGAGCTTGGTAAGCTTGAGGACCTACTAAAGGATCTATCTCAGCTTTGTGGATAAGTTCTGGTGTTTCTTCAGCAACAGTTTCAATTTCAACGCCGCCTTCAGTAGACGCCATGAACACAACTTTACGAGAAGCACGGTCAACAACAGCACCTAGGTACAGTTCGTTTGCGATATCTGTACAGCTTTCTACTAAAATTTTAGCAACTGGCTGGCCTTTCTCGTCTGTTTGGTAAGTAACTAGGTTTTTACCTAACCAGTTAGCTGCAAACGCTTTAACTTCGTCGATAGTTTTAACTAGCTTTACACCGCCAGCTTTACCACGTCCACCTGCGTGAACCTGAGTTTTAACAACCCACATATCGCCGCCAATTTTTTCAGCAGCTGCTGCAGCTTCTTCAGGTGTATCGCAAGCGAAACCTTGAGAAACTGGTAAACCATATTCGGCAAAAAGTTGTTTTGCCTGATACTCATGCAAATTCATGATGCTTTATCCAATTTTTTATATTAAAAGAGCTGAATATTTATGCAAATAAACAACTATCCCAAATTGCGTGCCTAGTATAGATCTCATGGCGCTACATGAAAACCCCAGTATGACCTTAGGCGCAAAAAAAAAGCTGTGATTTTAACTCACAGCTTATATTTCATACTACTTAATTAAACATCTAGCAGTAAACGTGTTGGATCTTCAAGTAACTCTTTAATTGTTACTAAGAAACCAACTGATTCTTTACCATCGATTTGGCGATGATCGTAAGATAACGCTAAATACATCATAGGTAAGATTTCAACTTTACCATTAACAGCCATTGGACGATCTTGGATTTTGTGCATACCTAAGATTGAAGACTGCGGTAAGTTAATGATTGGTGTTGATAGTAATGAGCCGAATACACCACCGTTAGTAATAGTGAAATTACCGCCAGTCATATCGTCAAGTGTTAGCTTGCCATCACGACCTTTAAGAGCTAGCTCACGAATACCTTTTTCGATTTCTGCAACTGATAATTTGTCACAATCTTTAAGTACTGGCGTTACCAAGCCACGTGGCGTAGAAACAGCAATACTGATGTCGAAATAGTTGTGATAAACAATATCATCGCCATCAATTGATGCATTTACATCTGGGAAACGCTTTAACGCTTCAGTTACCGCTTTAACATAGAAAGACATGAAGCCTAAACGGATACCGTGACGCTTTTCAAATACTTCTTGGTACTGCTTACGAAGATCCATAATTGGCTTCATATTAACTTCGTTAAACGTTGTTAACATTGCAGTTGAATTTTTCGCTTCAAGAAGACGATTAGCAATCGTTTTACGTAAACGTGTCATAGGCACACGTTTTTGAGTACGGTCACCCATTGGTGCTGCTGGTGCTGCTTCTGCTTTTGCTGCTGGAGCAGGTGCTTTTAAGAATTGATCTACATCTTCTTTAGTCACACGGCCATTTTTACCTGAACCTTTTATTTTTGAAGCATCAAGGCCTTTCTCAGCAATTAAACGACGCACTGATGGCGTTAACACATCTGAACTATCGCTTGAGCTTTCTTCTTTGGCTGCTGGTGCATCCGCTTTAGCTTCAGATTTAGCTGGTGCAGCGCCTGCTTTTACCTTACCAATTACTTGCTCACCAAGAACGGTATCGCCTTCGTCATGGATTATTTCACCCATAACGCCGTCTTCTTGGGCAACAACTTCAAGTACAACTTTATCTGTTTCAATATCTACCAAGTTTTGGTCGCGTGTTACCGCGTCACCTGGTTGAACATGCCAAGTAGCAATTGTTGCATCTGCAACTGATTCTGGAAGTACAGGTACTTTAATATCCACTTCTTTACCTTCTGATGCTGGTGCTGATTGCGCCGCAGGCGCGTCTTCTGATTTATCTGATGCTGAGTCATCTTCTTTTGACTCTTTAGTTGCCGGTGCTTCATCTGCATCGCCAATTAAACCGATCACTTGGTCGCCAAGTACCGTAGCACCCTCTTCTTGTGAAATTTCAGTGATTACACCATCGTTTTGTGCAACCACTTCTAAAACCACTTTGTCTGTTTCAATATCTACTAAGTTTTGGTCACGGCTTACTTTGTCGCCAACACTTACATGCCATGTAGCAACGGAAGCATCTGCAACCGACTCAGGAAGAACAGGAACTTTAATCTCTGTGCTCATTGCTTATCCTTTCTTTTCTATAGTAAGCGCGTCGGCAACGAGCGCTTGTTGTTCTTTAGTATGTACTGACATATAACCACATGCAGGTGATGCTGAAGCTTTACGACCAGCATATTTTAATTTTGCATCTTGTGGAATTGCATCAATAAAGTGATGTTGAGAACAATACCAAGCACCTTGGTTTTGCGGCTCTTCCTGACACCATACAAAATCAGTAACATGCTGATAACGTTCAATAATCGTCTTCATTTCGTCATGTGGGAACGGGTATAGCTGTTCAACACGAACAATAGCAATGTTGTCTTGCTCAAGTTTACGACGCTCTTGTAATAATTCGTAGTAAACTTTACCACTACAAAATACAACACGTTCTACTTTCTTAGCATCAATATCATCAATTTCATCGATCACATTGTGGAATACGCCCTCTGATAGTTCTTCAAGCGATGATGTAGCTAATGGGTGACGAAGTAATGATTTTGGCGTCATAACAATCAATGGGCGACGAAGAGGTCTAACCGATTGACGACGAAGCATTGCATAAACTTGTGCAGGTGTAGATGGTACACATACTTGCATATTATGATCAGCACACAGCTGTAAAAAGCGCTCAAGACGTGCAGAGCTATGCTCAGGACCTTGGCCTTCATAACCATGTGGTAGCAAACATGTCAGGCCACATAAACGACCCCACTTTTGCTCACCTGAACTTAAGAATTGGTCAAAAACAACTTGTGCACCATTGGCGAAATCACCAAATTGCGCTTCCCATAAAACAAGTGAGGTCGGCTCTGCTGTTGCATAACCATATTCAAACGCTAATACCGCTTCTTCAGATAGCACCGAATCAAATACTTCAAACGTACCTTGATCTTCACTAATGTTTTGCAGTGGTAAGTATGTTGCACCGTCTTGTTGACCGTGAACAACGGCATGACGATGGAAGAAGGTACCACGGCCAGAGTCTTGACCTGTTAGGCGAATATCAGTGCCTTCAGCTGCAATAGTTGCATACGCTAAAGTCTCTGCCATACCCCAATCAAGTGCTTTTTCACCGGCTGCCATAGCTTTACGATCATCGTATATTTTCTTAACACGAGATTGCGCTTTGTGGTCTTCAGGGTAGCTTGCAACAATGTTACCGAGCTCTTTAAGTTTCTCTACAGAAACGCTCGCGTCGTAGTCAACATTCCAATCATGGCCAACGTATTTAGCCCAATCAGAAGAATGTGACGTTTCTGGTTGAATTTCTTCAACTACACAGTTGCCATCATCTAAGCCATTACGATAATCATCAGCAAGTGCTTTCACTTCGTTTTCTGTGAAAGAACCTTCCGAAATTAACTGATCTGCATAAATTAAGCGAGGGACTGGATGTTTTTTAATCTTTTGATACATAACAGGCTGTGTAGCATTAGGCTCATCAGCTTCGTTATGACCATGGCGACGGTAACAAACTAGGTCAATCACAACGTCACGTTTAAACTGGTTTCTAAAATCAAGCGCTAACTGCGTAACAAACGCAACCGCTTCAGGATCATCAGAGTTTACGTGGAAGATTGGTGATTGAACCATTTTTGCAATATCAGTACAGTAATCAGTAGAGCGAACATCGTCTTGCTTGCTTGTTGTAAAACCAACTTGGTTATTAACAACAATACGAATGCTACCACCACAACTAAATGCATTAGTTTGTGATAAGTTAAACGTTTCTTGTACTACACCCTGACCTGCGATTGCAGAGTCGCCGTGAATAGTAATAGGAAGTGCTTTGCTGCCAGTTTTGTCGTTTAGACGATCAAGACGTGCGCGCACAGACCCCATAACCACAGGATTAACGATTTCTAAGTGCGATGGGTTAAACGCAAGTGCCATATGCACATTGCCACCTTTGGTCGCGAAATCTGAAGAGTAACCCATGTGATACTTAACATCACCAGAGCTTAAAGTATCTTTGTGTTTACCAGCAAATTCATCAAATAATTCTGATGGATTTTTACCAAGTACATTCACAAGTACGTTCAAGCGTCCGCGGTGAGCCATGCCGATTACGGCTTCTTTTTGGCCACTTTCACCCGCGCGGTGTATAAGCTCTTTAAGCATAGGCACTAACGCATCGCCACCTTCAAGTGAGAAACGCTTAGCACCCGGGAACTTAGCCCCTAAATATTTTTCAAGACCATCAGCCGCTGTCAATCCTTTAAGGATACGTAGCTTTTCATTTTTATCGAATTTTGGCCTAGACTGAACAGACTCTAAACGCTGTTGTAACCAACGTTTTTCTTCTGTTGATGTGATGTGCATATACTCTGCGCCAATAGAACCACAATAAGTAGTTTTTAGTGCTTGGTATAACTCACCTAAAGGCATAGTATCGCGGCCTACGGCAAACGATCCTACGTTAAATTCGCGGTCAAAGTCAGCATTTGATAAGTCGTGGTATTCTAGCTCTAAATCTCGTACACGTTCTCGTTGCCAAATACCTAGTGGATCTAGGTTTGCATTTTGGTGTCCACGAAAACGGAAAGCATTAATAAGTTGCAGAACTTTAACCTGTTTAAGGTCGCCGCCACTGCCCTCTGCTACCACTACTTCTCTATGCTTGTTTTTAGCAAGCGCCGCAAATTGTGAACGAACTTCTGAATGTTTTACTTCAACATCCACACCATCAACTTTTGGTAATTGTTCGAACACTTCTCGCCATTCTTCTGGCACCGAAGTCGCATCGTCTAAATACGCTTCATAAAGCTCTTCAACATAAGCAACGTTACCGCCGTTTAAATGTGAAGATTCTAGCCATGCCTTCATCACACCTTCGTGCATTTATAAGCCCTTTTTTTTAGCGCAGAAATTAATAGTTATATAACAAGATGGCTAATAAATATTAGCCATCTTTCGTCTACTAGAAATTAAACCGAGCGGTTTAATAACATAGATTTTATTTGCCCAATTGCTTTAGTCGGGTTAAGACCCTTAGGACAAACGCTAACACAGTTCATGATACTGTGGCAACGGAACACACTGAATGCATCGTCTAAGTCAGCTAAACGCTCTTCTGTTGCAGTATCTCGGCTATCAGCTAAGAAACGGTAAGCATGAAGAAGGCCTGCTGGACCTATAAACTTATCTGGATTCCACCAGAAAGAAGGACACGATGTAGAACAACATGCACATAAAATACACTCATAAAGCCCATCTAATTTATCACGCTCTTCAATAGATTGAAGACGTTCGCCTGCAGCAGGCTCGTCATTTATTAGATACGGTTTTACTTTTTCGTATTGAGTGTAGAACTGACTCATGTCAATAACAAGGTCACGAACAACAGGAAGTCCCGGTAATGGACGTACTACGATTTTACCTTTGCCATTTTTTTGTAGCGTAGATAAAGGAGTAATACATGCTAAGCCGTTCTTACCATTCATGTTTACACCGTCTGAACCACACACGCCTTCACGGCATGAACGACGGAATGATAATGTAGGATCTTGCTCTTTTAATAATAAAAGTGCATCCAATACCATCATGTCTTGGCCTTCCTCAGTTTGCAAAGTGTATTCTTGCATACGAGGTGCGTTGTCAACATCCGGATTGTAACGATAAACTGAAAATTGTACTTGTGCCATCGTCTCGCTCCTAGTAGGTACGTGCTTTAGGTGGGAATGCTTCACGTAGCTTAGGCTCGTAGTTTACTTTACGCTTGCTCATTTCATCCGTTACCGGATTAAATACTGAGTGACATAACCAGTTTTCGTCATCACGATCTGGGAAGTCAAAGCGAGAGTGTGCACCACGGCTTTCAGTACGGAAGTTTGCAGCTACTGCAGTTGAGTAAGCTGTTTCCATTAAGTTGTCTAATTCTAAACATTCAATACGCATGGTGTTGAAGTCTGATGATTTATCATCAAGACGTGCATGCTGTAAGCGTTCACGAATTTCTTTAAGCTCAGTAAGACCAGTTGCCATTGAGTCACCTTCACGGAATACCGAGAAGTTAAGCTGCATACACTGTTGTAGGTCTTTCTTGATTTGTACTGGGTCTTCGCCTTGACCAACTGTTGAGCTTTCCCAACGATTAAAGCGAGCTAAAGACGCTTCTAAATCAGACTCAGAAGCCGCTTTAGAAATTTCAACGTCATTTAGGTATTTACCTAAGAAATTACCAGCAGCACGGCCAAATACAACTAAATCAAGTAATGAGTTACCACCTAAGCGGTTAGCACCGTGAACAGATACACATGCAATCTCACCAACAGCAAATAAACCTTGTACTACTTTTTCGTTACCAGCGGCATCGATATTAAGTACTTGACCATTTACGTTAGTTGGCACACCACCCATCATGTAGTGACATGTTGGGATAACTGGAATTGGTTCTTTTGCAGGATCAACGTGAGCAAATGTTTTAGCAAGGTCGCATACACCTGGAAGACGTAAGTTAAGCGTTTCTTCGCCTAAGTGGTCAAGTTTCAACTTAAGGTGAGGACCCCAAGGACCATCACAACCACGACCTTCACGAATCTCTGTCATCATTGAACGGGCAACAACGTCACGAGATGCTAAATCTTTAGCGTTTGGTGCATAGCGTTCCATGAAGCGTTCGCCATCTTTATTTAAAAGATAACCACCTTCACCACGACAACCTTCAGTTACTAGCGTACCAGCACCTGCAATACCTGTCGGATGGAATTGCCACATTTCCATGTCTTGCATAGAAATACCAGCACGAGTCGCCATACCAACACCGTCACCAGTGTTAATGTGAGCATTAGTTGTTGATGCGAAGATACGACCTGCACCACCAGTAGCTAACACAACTGCTTTTGATTTGAAGAAAGTGATTTCACCTGTTTCAATTTCAATCGCTGTACAACCTACTACATCGCCATTATCGTTTTTAACTAAATCAAGTGCATACCATTCAGAAAATACATTTGTTTTATTTTTAACGTTTTGTTGATAAAGAAGGTGTAATAATGCGTGACCAGTACGGTCAGCAGCTGCTGCGGTACGTGCAGCTTGTTCACCACCAAAGTTTTTCGATTGACCACCGAAAGGACGTTGGTAAACACGGCCATTTTCAAAACGAGAAAATGGTAAGCCCATGTTTTCTAATTCAGTAATAGCTTCTGGGCCTGTATTACACATGTATTCGATAGCGTCTTGGTCACCGATAAAATCGGAACCTTTAACGGTATCATACATATGCCATTCCCAGTTATCTTCATGCGAATTACCTAGCGCTACTGTAATACCACCTTGAGCAGATACAGTATGTGAGCGTGTCGGAAAAACTTTAGAGATTAGTGCACATGTTTTGCCAGATTCAGTAATAGCAAGAGCAGCGCGCATACCTGCACCACCGGCACCAATTACTACGGCGTCAAATTCACGAACAGAATATTTCACTTAAACACCCCATAAAACGATTAAACCTACAGCTACGTAAGCAACAGCCATTAGGTTTAGTACAAAGCCTAAGAAAGCACGCAATTTAGCGCCCTTTACATAGTCGGTTAGAACCTGCCAAAGGCCGATACGGGTATGAACCATAATGCAAACTAGGGTGATTAATGTCGCCCCTTTCATTGCTAGGTTAGAGAATAGGCCTGTCCAGGCGTCATATGTGACTTCTGGCATTGCTAAAAAATAGCCAATAATAAAAATTGCATATGCACTGATTATTAATGCCGTTGTGCGTAGAGATACAAAATCTTGTACGCCATCACGTTTAAGAGTTGCTTGATTTAAGACCATATCCACACCCCTGCCAATACAGCAAACACAACGCCAAGTGCCATTGCAATTTTAGCGCTAGTGTTGCCTGATTCAAGTTCTTCCCAATGCCCCATATCCATAATGATGTGACGGATACCACCGATAAGGTGATAACCCAATACAGAAAGGGTGCCCCAAGCTATAAATTTGGCAATGAATCCGTTAAACAGACCCTTGACGAATTCAAAACCTTCAGCTGAAGAAAGAGACTCTGACCAAGCCCAAATGACAAACGTTAAAGCAAAAAATAATGCAACACCGGTGACGCGGTGAAAAATTGAAGCTTTAGCCGTTGCCGGCATAGATATAGTTGTTAGATCTAGATTTACAGGTCTTTGCTTTTTCACAGTTACTTGCCCATCTTGCCCGCAGTGGGGCTCATCTACTTGTTTTTCTAAAACCCACCAAATGTTTCTGGTGGAACTATCAAAATAAACGTATTAATACTAATAAAGTTCACTTTTTATGAAAAATATTATGTAAAAAAAAGTTTACCCAAATACAAATCGGTTAAAAACCTCCGTTAGTATATATAGCCGGAGACTCTTTTACAATTCTTGTTTACTTTGAGTCGTTTGCGAATTAGCCAATGGTATAATATTCAATCTATACCGAATATTTATTATACATATGTGCATAATACTTATAAAAATTGACTTTATACCCCTCTTTCACGTTAAAATGTAAAGATGTGCTTAGAATAGATTTTAGAATATAAAAATCAGAATAGTTATCTTAATAGGAGATACATAGATGGCAGATAAGAAAGCCACAGTCCATATTGATGGGCTAGATCCAATCGAACTTCCAATTTATCAAGGTACTGCTGGCCAAGATGTAATTGATGTACGTACACTCGGCTCACATGGTCACTTTACTTATGACCCAGGTTTCATGTCGACTGGTTCTTGTGAATCTACAATCACTTACATCGATGGTGGTAAAGGTGTTTTATTACACCGTGGTTACCCGATCGAGCAGTTAGCAGAGAGCTCTAACTACGTTGAGTTATGTTACTTACTATTAAACGGTGAGTTACCAACTAAAGAGCAATACGATGATTTTGCTACAAAAATCACTCGTAGCACAATGCTAGATGAAAAAATCGCAAACTTCTTCCAAGGTTTCCGTTTTGATGCACACCCAATGGCAATGCTATGTGGTGTGGTTGGTGCATTATCTTCTTTTTACCATGAAGATCTTGATATCACTGATGCAGTTCAACGTAAGACAAGCGCTATTAAATTAGTTGCTAAATTACCAACAATTGCGGCAATGGCATACAAAACAAACATCGGTCAACCGTTTGTATATCCACGCAATGATTTAAGCTATGCAGAAAACTTCTTACACATGATGTTCTCTGTACCTGCTGAAGAATACAAAGTGAACCCAGTAACAGCTAAAGCAATGGATAAAATCTTTATGCTTCATGCTGACCACGAACAGAATGCTTCAACGTCAACTGTTCGTTTAGCTGGTTCTTCTGGTGCTAACCCTTATGCATGTATTGCTGCGGGTATTGCATCACTTTGGGGCCCTGCTCACGGCGGCGCTAACGAAGCATGTTTAAACATGTTAGAAGAAATTGGTTCAGTTGATCGCATCGACGAATATGTAGCAAAAGCAAAAGATAAAGCGGACCCTTTCCGTCTTATGGGCTTTGGTCACCGTGTTTACAAAAACTTCGACCCACGCGCAACAGTAATGCGTCAAACATGTCATGAAGTTTTAGCTGAGCTTAATATTCAAGATCCATTGCTTGATATTGCAATGAAACTTGAGCAAATTGCACTTGAAGACCCGTACTTTGTTGAGAAGAAACTTTACCCTAACGTAGATTTCTACTCAGGTATTATCTTAAAAGCGATTGGTATTCCTACAAGTATGTTCACTGTAATTTTTGCAATGGCACGTACTGTAGGTTGGATCTCACACTGGGACGAGATGCTTTCTCAGCCTGGTCACAAGATCAGCCGTCCACGTCAGCTTTACACAGGTGAAACAACACGTGATTATAAAGCTACAGACAAGCGCTAAGCTTTAAAGTTAGTTTTAAAAGGCCGCTTCTGCGGCCTTTTTTATTACATGCTACTTGAGAATTATCTTAAACAGATTACAATTCCTGCCCGAATTGATTAACTTTATGAGCCTATGTCTGTGTCCTCGTTTGATCCTAAAAAAATCCGTAATGATTTCCCTACTCTAAATCAGACAATCAATGGCAATCCTTTGGTTTATTTAGACTCAGCTGCAACAACACAAAAGCCACAATGTGTGATTGACGTCACCACACAGTTTTACACATCACAGAATGCAAATGTTCACCGCGGTCGTCATACACTGAGTGAGCAAGCTACAGCGGCTTATGAGCAAGTACGTCATCGCGTTGCTGATTACTTTCAGGTAAGCGGTAATGAAATTGTCTGGACTAAAGGCGCTACTGAGGCGATTAACTTAGTTGCACATGGCCTAAGAAATACATTAACAACAGACGACACCATTTTAATTAGCCCAATCGAGCATCACGCGAATATTGTGCCGTGGCAAGAACTCGCGGCATACACTGGTGCAACGTTAAAAGCGTTGCCACTTAATGACAATGCCACTTTTGATATCAAACAGTGCTGTGACGTGATTAAACACACCAAACCTGCACTTCTTGCAATCACTCACGCCTCTAATGCGCTGGGCAATATTACCGATTTAACTCCGCTGATAACCGCTGCGAAGGCAGTAGATGCGTTAACTTTAGTCGACGGCGCACAAGGCGCCCTTCATTTAAGACCTAATTTAATCAAGCTTAATTGTGATTTCTACGTGTTCTCAGCTCACAAAATGCTGGGGCCAACTGGATTAGGCGGTTTGTATGGCCGCTATAGTGCGTTAAATGCATTATTGCCTTATCAAACAGGTGGTGAAATGATTGAAAAAGTGACCCTAACGCAAAGCACTTATCGTGACGCTCCCGCTAAATTTGAAGCTGGGACGCCAAATATAGCCGGTGTTTTAGGCTTTGGTGCGGCGCTTGAGTATTTAATGGCACTTGATCAGCAAACATTAAAGCAATATGAACAACAGTTGTTTATTTATGCAGCGAACGCACTGAATCAAATAGACGGTATTAGTATTTATAGCGACCTAAAATCGAACATTGGTACATTGTGCTTTAATTATAAAAATGAACATCCGTACGATCTGGCAACTTTACTTGACGGCTATGGTGTTGCAGTGCGAAGTGGTCATCATTGTACCCAACCGTTGATGACCCATTTGAAACTAAATGGCTCACTCAGAGCGAGTTTTGCTTTTTATAATACGACTAAAGATGTAGACCAATTTATTACTGCGCTTAAAGAATGCATCGCTTTATTAGACTAATTTGGATAAATAATGACTCACACATATCAACTGGTAAGTAAAAACATTGAAAACAGTGCAAGCTGGCAACAGAAATACCGTGAAATTATGTTACTTGGCAAAACACTACCGCCGTTAGTCGATATACTAAAAACAGATGATGCGCTAGTCCAAGGCTGTGAAAGTAAAGTATGGATGTTTGTTGAGTTTGATTTGACAGAAAATGCATTGGTTGTAATTGGTGATTCTGATACGCGAATAGTAAAAGGATTATTAGCGTTAATTTTAGCGCTGTATAACGGTTTGACACCTGAAGAGGTATTAAGCGTTAATGCCTATGAAGAATTTGAAAAGCTCGGCTTAATTAGCCACTTAAGCGCTTCTCGCGGCAATGGGATAAAAGCTATGGTGGAAAAAATACAAACTTTAGCTAAACAAAAAGCGCGTTAAGCGCTTTTTTAACAATATGATGTGTAATCTGTAATTAAATGTTCAAGCGTGTACACTTATCTAAATATTTTCTTACTGCTTTAGCGGCAACAAAAAAACCAAAACTACCGGTGATCATCGTCACCGAACCAAAGCCATTATTACAATCCATATTCATACTACCATCTGCATTTTGTTTCGCATGGCACACACTGCCATCACTACCGGGATAAACAAGCTGCTCTGTTGAATACACACAGTCAATATTAAATTTACGTTTTGGATTAGAGCTGAAATTATACTGCTTACGCAAAATATAGCGCACCTTTGCAAGCAATGGATCTTGAGTCGTTTTTGCCACATCTCCAAATGTAATTTGACTTGGATCAGTTTGCCCACCTGCACCGCCCGTGGTAATTATAGGCATTTTATTACGCTTACAGTGCGCGATTAACGCCGCTTTTTCTTTTACCGCATCAATGCAGTCAATAACATAATCAAAACCTTGAATATGCTCTTGAATATTATCTAGTGTTATAAAATCGTCAATAACATTAACTATACACTCAGGGTTGATAAGCTCGCAGCGCGCCTTCATGGCATCCACTTTTGCTTCCCCAATCGTGCCTGTTAACGCATGAATTTGACGATTAACATTGGTTGCGCATATATCATCTAAATCTATTAGAGTAATTTTGCCCACGCCGGTGCGCGCTAATGCTTCTGCAGTCCAACTGCCAACGCCACCTATACCAACAACACAGAAATGTGCCTGTTGTAACCATTCAAATTGCTGTTGACCATATAGTCGTTTAATACCACCAAAGCGGATATCAGTTACTTGTTCACTCATTTACCAGTCCAATTTCCACGGCGTTTGCCAAGAATCAAAATCTTGATGTTTTATTAATTGCGCATATTCAACTCCACACTCTGGCAACAGAGTCTGTTGTATTTGTTCCCCAGCCCACTCAAAGTCCAGCGCAAATGCATGCAAATAGGTACGATCAGCGGCACTCCCAGAATAACTAGCATCGCCTAATATAGCGGCACTTATACTCTTTAATGCCACCCTAAGCTGGTGAGTTTTTCCTGAATATGGTTTCAATAAGTAAGCTCTAAATCCGCTTTTAAAGCTAAACGAATAAAAACGTGTAATAGCGGGGTTACTCTGTGAGTTTAATAATTTATATGTGCCTCGACGAGATTTTGCCATGTCACCTTTAACCCAGCCTTGCTTTTTTTTAGGCTTGGTATCACTAACCGCTAGATAAAACTTATTAATCGCATGCTGGGCAAATAACTTCGTAAATTCTGCTGCTGCCGCTTTGCTTCGTGCGAGTATAATCAAGCCTGAAGTGACCTTATCTAAACGGTGTACCGCAAATAGTTTTTCATTTAACTGTTGCTCAGCTAGTACCACAAAACCGGGGCCTTCTTCAGAATGAAAATTAAGCCCATGAGGTTTATTTATGATGTAAAAATCATCATGCGTATATTGCACTTTTAATATAGGCGTTTGTGCTATATTCACGCGCTTTTACTTTGAATATGGGCAACCACTTTAGCTAAATCCTCTGGTGTATCTACTCCTGCATGAGGGGTCACTAAAGCTTGTTCTATTTTAATTGCATAACCATGGTATAGCACCCTTAGCTGCTCTAGTGATTCTAAAACTTCTAATGGCGAAACACTTAATTCAATATATTGCTTTATAAACCCTGCGCGATACGCGTAAATACCCACATGGCGTTGAAAAGGCGCTAAATTAAGTGGTTGCTGCTCAGCCATCATGGCGCTTCTATCAAATGGGATACTCGCTCTTGAAAAGTACAAAGCATTTTTATTGATATCACTGACAACTTTAACCGCATTAGGATTAAACACTTCATCACGCTCTTCAATAGCAACGCTTAAGGTTGCCATTGGTGCCGTTGATTGCGCTAATAATGTTGCCACTTGTGATACGTTATCAGGCGACAGCAAAGGTTCATCACCTTGTACATTTACCACGATAGTATCATCGGCTAAATTAAGTAAATCCACTACTTCGGCTAAGCGCTCTGTGCCTGATTGGTGATCTTCACGTGTCATCAAAACATTACTAGTAAAACGTTTAGCAGCATCAAACACTCTTTGATGGTCGGTAGCAATAACCACCTTGCTGGCTCCTGACAAACAGGCTTTTTCATACACATGCTGTATCATTGGTTTGCCACAAATATCAGCAAGTGGTTTACCTGGTAAACGAGTAGAAGCGTAACGCGCAGGGATAACAACTACGAATTCCACTTTTCTACCTCTTCAAGGGTCAATTCACGGGCTTCATTTTCAAGTAGTACAGGAATGTCATCACGTACCGGGTAAGCTAGTTTTGCTGCTGTGCTGATCAGCTCTTGGTTTTCTTTATCAAAGCGCAACTTACCTTTACACACAGGGCAAGCAATAATTTCGAGTAATTTTGTATCAAAGGCCATGGTGGATCCCTTTTTCTTTTAATAATAAATTTAATGTGTTTATTACTGCTGCAGTTGGTTGAGCGTCAACCGGCAAGTAATACCAATTTGGCTTAGCAAAGTCACGACACTTAACCGCATCTTTTTCTGTCATTAATACACAGTCCTCACCAAATTGAGCAAAGTCATTGGCGGTATAAGCATAATGGTCGCGAAAATGATGTGTTGATAACAACGCTATACCTTGTGCTTTTAATGATGCTTCAAAGCGCTGAGGGTTACCGATTGCACTTACAGCATGCGCTGTTTCTATAGCCGTTGTTATCTCAGTATTATCAGCAACACGTTTAATAATTGATGGCTGCAAGCGATAGCTAAATTCATGTTCAGAACCATTTTCAATGACTAAATCAACACTGTTTAAACGAGAAACCGTTTCGCGAAGTGGTCCTGCTGGCATTAAAAAACCATTACCAAATTTTCTTTCGCTATCAACAATACAACATTCAATACTGCGTGCCATTTTGTAGTGTTGCATGCCATCATCAGAAATAATTACATCAAGCTGAAACTGATGATTGAGCATTTCTATATTCTGCTGTCTATTTGGCCCCACAACTAACGGACATCGTAAACGGTTAAATAAAAGTACCGGCTCATCCCCTGCTTCTAAAGTCGTCGTATTGGCAGTTACTAATAATGGGTAATGGGCTGCTTGCCCACCATAGCCGCGACTAATTAAACCAACAGATAAGCCTTGAGCGGTTAAGTAATCATGTAGCCACAATACAAATGGAGTCTTACCATTGCCGCCAACACTTATATTGCCAACAACAATTACTGGAGTATTACTAACAAATGGCTTAAAAACACCCACTTCGTAGCAGTATTTGCGCACTAGAGCAACACAGCCAAAAATAGCGGACAGTGGTAATAACAATAAGGTAATTAAGCTAAAAGGTTTGTACCAGCTTTGCTCTATTTTACTCACCCCTGCTCACCAAACTGCATTTTACAAAGAGCTGAGTAGGTACCATCGTTAGTCAGTAATTCAGTATGCGTACCACTTTCTATCACTTTACCGTTATCAATCACATAGATACGGTCACTATTTTCAATAGTCGATAGCCTATGAGCGATAACAATGGAGGTTTTGTCTTTCATTAATATATCAAGAGCATGTTGGATAAGCTTTTCAGACTCAGTATCCAAGGCCGAGGTCGCTTCATCTAAAATTAAAATAGGCGCGTCTTTTAAAATAGCACGGGCAATCGCAATACGTTGACGTTGCCCGCCTGAAAGCATTACCCCATTCTCGCCAACCATAGTGTTAAGTTGCTCAGGTAAGTCTTTTACAAACTCCCACACATGGGCTTGTTTTGCAACGTCATGAAGCTCTTCAATAGAGATTTCGCGTTGTAAACCATAACAAATATTATTGGCAATCGTGTCATTAAATAGCACCACTTGTTGCGACACTAACGCAAATTGACGGCGAAGATCAGTAAGCTTATATTCATTAAGAGCAATGCCATCGAGTAAAATTTCGCTTGGCGCTTCTAAGTCATAATATCGGGGTAACAAGTTAGAAATAGTCGATTTACCCGAGCCAGAGCGGCCAACAAGGGCAATACTCTCACCGGCTTTTATGTTCAGTGATAAATCGTTAAGCACGGCTTCATCCTTGGTTGGGTATTTAAAGGTCACATTTTTCACCTCAATATGCCCTTTTACCTTATCAACCGAAAAGGTACCCGTGTCTTTTTCAATTTCTTCATCTAGCACTAAAAAAATACTCTGAGCAGCTGAAATACCTCGCTGTAAGTCACTGTTTACATTGGCAAGTTGCTTTAATGGGCGCAGTAGCATCATCATCGATGAGATGAGTACGACAAAATCCCCAGAGCTAATGCTGTCTATCATAGAGGGCATCGACACAACCCATAAAATAACAGCCATAGCACTGGCAGCCAAAATTTGAATAATAGAGACACTTAGCGCTTTAGTCGCATCCATCTTGATACGTTGTTGGCGGTTATGATTATTAATTTTAGAAAATTGATCAATTTCTTGTGTTTGCCCACCAAAGCCATGGATCACTTTGTGACCACTGAGCATTTGCTCTGAACTACGGGTAACTTGTCCCATCGCTGACTGAATATTTTTCGAGATATGACGAAAGCGTTTAGACACCACAGCTACTATGATAGCCACAAGCGGGATAATAACTAAGAAGATTAACGACAACTGCCAACTGGTATAAAACATCACAGCGAGTAAAAACACCACGAAAGCGCCTTCACGCACAACAATAAGCAGTGCTTTGGTGATTGCTTGTTGAACTTGCTCGGTGTCAAAGGTAATTTTAGAAATCAAATCGCCGGTTGAGTTTTTATCGTGAAAGGACACCGGTAAATGTAAAATGTGTTCAAACAATTCTTGGCGCAGCGCCCTCACGACTTGTGAGCCTACATAGCTTAAACAGTAAGATGACATAAAGTTAAATACGCCACGCCCGATAACCAGCGCAATAACCACAAATGGCGCATAAGTAAGTACCTGGCTGTTACGCTCGTTTAAACCTTCATCGATAAACGGCTTCATCAGTTGAATGAATAATGCATCCATACCTGAATAACCTATCATTCCTATAATCGCGACGATGGCAATCGACTTATAAGCGCCAACGTAAGAAACAAGCCGTTTATATATTTGTGTAGTACTTTGTTCCATAACACTCTCTAAAACCTGTAACAGCCCCTATTGTATCCTTAGCAACAGCAAAACAAAACGTCAATCTTTGATAAACCAATAACTTTCCGCCCCTCTTGCGGTACTCAGCTCTAAGTGTTTAGCATAAAAATCAACCCGAATTTGTCCTACATCACCGGTGCTATATTGTTTGGCGTTTATTTTATTGTAACGCTTAACTACCGCTTTACTTGGAAATTGCCACTGGCCTTGATACGCACTTGAATGAATCACAAGTGTTGGGTTTACGGCCTCGATAAACTCGACACTGGAAGAGCTATCACTGCCGTGATGAGGACTTAACAAAACGGTACTTTGTAAATCATGCCCTTGTTTAATTAATTTAGACTCCCTCGCCTTTGATATATCACCAGTGAGAAGCACACTATGGTTTGCACTTGAGACTTTAACAACACAGGAATTATCATTACGGTTATTAAACTCATCTTTTGAAAAGGTTTGAATACTCAAGCCTTGAAAGTCTATTTTTGTCGCTATGCAGTCTTTATATACACCACTTGGATGAAAATAATCAAAGCTCCATGCATAACCGGCTTTTTTAAAGTGCGCAACGCCTCCTGCATGGTCGTTATCTTGATGGCTTACAATCGAGTTAGTTACTGTTAGGTTATGAGCATTAATATAGGGTAGTAAAACACTAGTGACACGACTAAAGCGATTAAAATAACTCGGGCCAAAATCATAAATAAACGCATGTTTATCTTTTTCTATCAGTACCATTAAACCGTGGCCTACATCAAATACGTTTAACTGCCAAAGGCTGGTTTGCGTAAAGTAATAGTTAAAAAGCAAAGTCAAAATCGGAATGCAGGCTAGTAAGCGAAGCTCAATAAAATAAAGTAAGGGTACAACACTATAAAGCAGCACCACGGTGGTTATACTTACCTGTCCTACATTAAGCCAACGTATCTGCTGAGGTATTGCCTGCAACATTTGATACAAATTGGTCAGTGGAAAATCATATAACACAATAAATGCATGCCAATCGGTTAATAACCCCAGCAACACGCTTAAAAATAAAGCAGGCATTAATACAAAAGATAAAATGGGAATAGCCACAAGATTTAAAACTAAACCCACTAAACTCACGCCATTGAAAAAGTATAATGACAGGGGTAATAAGCCAATAAATAATCCCAGTTGAATAATAAATAATGTTCGCATATTGGCCAGTAGTGAGTGACCCCGAAGTGGAAACTGCTTTAAAACCATAAAAATAATACATACCGCTAAAAACGAAAAGTAAAGACCTGGATTTAGTACACTAAATGGATTAACCGCTAAAATAATAACCAACGCATATAAAATACTGCGCCATCTCAATGATTGCTTTGCCAAGTAATAAAGCAACAAATAACAACCCAGCATAATTAAAGCGCGAGTTGCGGAGATGATAAAATCACTCAAGTAAACATATATGAATGCCACTACAAAGCCGACAGCGCTATAAACAATAGAAACATTTATGCCTTGATTTAGTTCAGGTTTAACCAACTTAAGACAAAAACGTGTAACAAAATAACAAAAACCAAACACTAAAGAGATATGCAACCCAGAAATGGCTAATAAGTGACTTAACCCAAGACTCTGCATTAATCGCTTTTGCTCGAATGTCATCAATGACTTATCGCCGGTTAAAAGTGTATAATATAGCCATTTAAGCTCAGCATTATTTACCAGCTTTTTTACATAGGCTCTATAAGCTGACACGGTATTATTTTTTTGAGAGCTTTTAATATTAAGCTGCTTATTGAGCACTGTACCTTTAAAGGCTATCTTTTGTGTAAAAGCATAAAGCTGATTATCAAAAACAGTAAAATTTTTAATAGTTTTATAATTATTCAGTCTCACTTGGGCATTAAAAGTATCACCAGATTTAATTGGTTGTGCAAAATTGATACTTAATAAGGCATAAGGTGCCCTAAAGTGACTATATTCACTATCTTCTAAATGGGTTATTTTAGCTTTTATATATTGGGGAGGCGTAGCAGAGATAACCTCTTCGACCACCACACCGACAGAATAAGCATATTTTTTGTGCTGTTCAGGTAACTCAAATGAATAAAACAAGATAAAATGTGCGGCTACACAGCAAATACCGCAAATAAAGCCTAACAATACAGTTAAAAACGGCTTAAAATACGTGCTCACAATAAGGATTGAAATTGTGATAACTGTAAACTCAAGGGTTTGATAATAAAATACGGTAATAACGACACCGGTAACAAACCCAAGACTCATCCACACAGACGTAAATGGTTGCTTTAAATGGCTAAAAAAACGATCCAACGGTTTTTACCTGATCCAAATAAAATTAGACATCACAAATCACTAAGGATATTTGGTCGTCTTTTACATGATGCTAACCTTTGGCATTTAAATCGACGCTCAGCACGCGGTGCCTTTGCCGTTGGACTTTTTTTTGCATTCATCCCTGTTCCTTTTCAAATGGTGCTAGCAGCTGCCGCAGCCATAATCTTAAGAGTTAATTTGCCTATTTCTGTTGCTTTGGTGTGGATCACCAACCCACTTACAATGCCACCTATTTTTTACGGCTCATACTTGGTTGGTACATTAGTACTAAATCAACCTGAGCAGCATTTTGCGTTTGAGGCTAGTTGGGCGTGGTTTATAGAAAGCCTTACTACCATTGGCCCTGCTTTTTTAGTGGGTTCGCTTGTGTGCGCATCTATTGCCAGTGTTATTGGCTATTTTGGTATTGATTTAATTTGGCGTCGCTCAGTAAGAAAAGCTTGGATATCTAGAAATAACTAGCGACTACTTCATCAAGTACTTCTGTTAATATTACTATAGACAAAAAAAAACCAACTTAACAAGTTGGTTTTTTTATAAACGAATAGCAGTACTTAGAAACGAAAAACGCGTCTTAATCCAACTAAAGGTAGCAGTAATAAACCAAACCATGAGAAGCTGGCTGAGCTACGTTCATAAAACTCTGCATCTGGGGCTTTACAATTTTCAACTTCACCATTAGCAATCGGTGAAAGTTTTACTGCAACAGCAACACTTTCATATTGAATGTTACCATTTATGTCGGTTATGACCTCACCTAGTGAGTCTAATTTTTCAACCGTTTTAGTTGCCACACCAAATACTTCATTATTTTCGTTGATTGATTTCGCCTCTACCATTTTATAACTAAAGCTAGTTTCACCATCACTGTCAAAACATGGTAGTAGATTATTTAGATTAGTGATTTTGTCATCACCAATTTTATAAATAAACGCTTCTGAACGCCTTGTACTCGCTGTATCACCAACATCACCTTCGCCTACAATATAACCTTGATTATTAATATCATTTGCATATGAGCTTGAGCTAATAAAATAATCTTCAGGAAACACCGTCGTGTTTGTATTTATATCGTGGTAAAAGAGTTTGTTTCTTAAAGAGCCTTCAATGCGTTTAGTAGCATAACCTGCAATAATGTCATTATCATTGATTGCAAATGCTTTACCTCCTTCCCAATCATCTTGCTGGTTTATAAAGTCAACTACCTCACCGTCTTTAAAATAAGTTGGCATACTGTAGATTCTATTATCGTTGTCAATATCTCGGGTATCTGAAGACCCTACAGCAATACCATTACTATTCACAGCTAATGCAATACTATTAAATGGAGTTCTGTCTTCATCTTCTTCCGGAGTAAGCGCTAAACCTAGCAACTCTGTTGAAGTCACATTATAAGTGCTGTCTAGAGTCCATTTAACCGCTGTTTTATTAAACACACCTCGCGTATTTCGAGAATTAATTAACTCGATACAAGCCATAACTGGCTCATCAAGGCCATCACAATTGTCTGTAATTGTGGTTTGTCTCTCAGCAGGAATACTGACCGATACATTACCAACAACAATGTAACCAGTGTCAGTGGCAACAATATCAGATGCTTTACTAGTCCCACCGTGTTCAGTAAATTCTGGTAAAAGCGGCACTTCAACACCACCAGCAGAGATTAAAATTCCGCGCTCTATAAACTCACGAGTAAACCACGTTTCTTCATCAGTTTCGCCATCTGGTGTAAAGCTCACTTTATCAAAGGCTGCACTTCCCCAACCAACCGTAGTACCGTCTTGCGCTACACCTGTATAAAAGTTACTTACTGATCGAGTTAGCCCATCATAATCAAGTGAAGATTCATCGAAAAGAGACTGCTCAGTTATTAAACCGTTATTATAGCTTGTAGCAATAAGCGAACTGATTTTTTGATATTCAAAATCTTCAGACCGAGAAGATAGAAAGCCAACCATAAAAGTATGTGCGTCAGCATTAGTGTAAACAGCATCATTATTTTCTATATCATCGAGGGTAAAGGTTATTTCTTTATCAATGTTTTCAAACCTTTTAACTTCGGTGTCGTATGCGCTCTTTATTATATTATCTGTAAAGTCGATATAACTAATATCAATAGGTAGGTTAAACAATCCGTTAGCTTGACCTATAATATGGCCGTTTTCACTCACATCAGTAACATAAGTATGTTTGGCAGCTTCAAAGTCACCTAATTCGGTTAACTGGTACGTTGCACTTAATGCTGATGTACTCAGTGTGGCTAAAACACTGGCCGCGAGTAATTTATATTTCATTTTATTCCTTACTACTGATTCTTTAATTCTTCAAGTTCTTCCCAACGCTCAAAAGCGGCTTCAAGGTCAGACTCGAGTTGGGCTAAATGGTTCAATTCCTTGGCTGTTATATCACTGTCTTGCTTGAAAAAATCTTCATGACTTACTCGTTCTTGTTGTTTTTCAAGTTCAGCTTCAAGTTGCTCCATTTTATTAGGTAGTTGCTCTAGTTCAAGTTTTAATTTGTAAGAGAGTTTATTTGCTTTGTTATTGCTTTTAACTGGCGTTGGCTCTGTTTTTTCAACTTTTTTGACTGGCTGCTTTTGCAACTCTTTGTGCTGCTCCGCCAAATAGTTGGTATACGCTTCATAATCACTGTAGCCACCAACTATATCAGTGACTTTGCCGTTACCTTCAAATGCCCAAACACTCGAACAGGTATTATCAATAAACTCTCGGTCGTGGCTTACTATAAGCACAGTACCTTGATATTGGTTAATAATATCCTCAAGGAGCTCTAATGTTTCTATATCTAAGTCATTGGTAGGCTCATCGAGCACTAATATATTTGAAGGTTTCAAAAATAACTTGGCTAATAACAATCTGTTTTTCTCACCACCTGAAAGTGCTTTTACCGGTGTACGAGCACGTGCTGGCGGAAATAAAAAGTCTTGTAAATAGCCTAACACGTGACGTGAGCGTCCGCCCATCATCACTTCTTGCTTACCTTCAGCAACGTTATCTTGAACGGTCGCTTCTTCATCAAGCTTCTCACGGTACTGATCGAAATATGCAAACTCTAAGTTAACACCTTGCTTTATTTCACCACTGTCTGCTTTTAAATCACCAAACAACAATTTTAATAGCGTTGTTTTACCAATACCATTAGGCCCCACCAAACCAATACGATCGCCACGCATCACTAAGGTAGAGAAATCATCAGCTATCACTTTGTCTTTAAATGCATGATTTAGGTGTTTAGCTTCAAATACTAGTTTACCTGAACGATCCGCTGTTTCGATATTGAAATCAGTTTTACCTACTTGTTCCACACGTTGTTTACGTTCATTACGTAATTGTTTCAGCTCACGAACACGGCCTTCATTACGGGTTCGACGGGCTTTAACACCTTGGCGGATCCATGCTTCTTCTTCCGCTAAGCGTTTATCAAACAATGCATTTTGTGTTTCTTCTACTTTTAAATCATGCGCTTTTTGTTCTAAGTAAGTTGCATAATCACCAGGATAAGAAATTAGTTTACCGCGATCTAAATCTAAAATACGTGTAGCAACAGCTCGAATAAAAGCACGGTCATGCGATATAAATACAATACCGCCTTTAAATTCTTTTAGGAATTGCTCTAACCACATTACACTTGTCATATCCAAGTGGTTAGTAGGCTCATCGAGCAGTAATAAATCAGGCTCACTCACTAAAGCACGCGCTAATGCAACTTTACGTAACCAACCACCAGAAAGCGACTCAAGTTTCGCATCAGGAGTTAGCTCTAATTGAGTAAGTACAAGTTGAATTCGGCTATCAAAACGCCAGCCATCTGCCGCCTCTAATTTATTAGATAAACGCTCTAATTTATTTAATAGTTGATCAGTGCAATCTGTTTGCAATTGTGTGCTTACATGATGAAAGTCAATAAGTAAGTTAGCAATTTCGGGCATACCTTGGGCAACATAATCAAATACAGTGCCACTTGCCCCTTTAGGTGGATCTTGCTCTAAACGCGATATTTTTAAACTACCAACTTGGTTTATTTCGCCATCATCAAGTATTAGTTGACCGTCGAGTACTTTTAAAAGCGTTGATTTACCTGCACCATTGCGACCTACAATACACACACGTTCGCCACTTTCGATTACTGCATCTGCATTATCAAGTAATGGGTGTGTACCGTAAGCTAATTGTGCTTTTGAAATTCTAATTAAATCCATAGTTAATCTTTACTCTTATTCTGCTTGCGCTAAAAACTGCTGCGCCTGAGGTGCAGTAAAAGGCCAAAATAATTGTTGGCCTTGTTGATTTTTTAAAACCGGAATGCTTATTTGATACTCTAAAATTAATACGTCATCGCTCATAATATCAATAAGTTGTAATTCATCGGTTGATGAAAGTAACGGTTTTAACAGCTGCTCTGCTTGCTCGCACAAGTGGCAGCCGTCGGTGTGATATAAAATCCACTTAGCCATGTTTAATTAACCAGCTATTATGAATTTTTTTATTTCGTTTAAAGTCAGGAGATAAGGTTTTTTCAGAAATATTTTCTGCTTTTAACCCTAACCCCATCAAGCCAACTTCATCCATTACAAAACCGCGTTTATTATTAGAGAATATTAGCGTACCCGATGGGCTCAATATTTTTTTAACCCAAGTTAACAGCTTAATGTGGTCGTTTTGCACATCAAACGCGTCTTTCATTCGTTTAGAATTTGAAAAAGTAGGCGGATCTAAAAAGATCAGGTCATACTGCCCTTGTGCATACTCTAGCCATTTTAAACAATCAGCTTGCTCAAAACGATAACGTGTATTGCTAATATCGTTAAGCGCAAAGTTATCTTGCCCCCACTTTAAGTAGGTTTTAGATAAATCAACGGTAGTAATCGCTTTTGCGCCACCAATGGCTGCATGTACTGAGGCGGTTCCTGTGTATGCAAACAGGTTCAAAAAGCGCTTATCTTTTGCGTTTTCTTGAATGTAACGACGTGCAAGGCGATGATCTAAAAATAGCCCCGTGTCTAAGTAGTCAAATAAATTAACTTTAAACTTAGCACCAAACTCTTCTACTACCATGGTTCTATTTTGCTTGGCCATGGGTGTATATTGCTCTTCACCTTTTTGTTTTTTACGTACTTTTACAGCAATATTTTCAGGTGCAATATCAAGTTGTTGTGCTGTTAAGCTAATAACATCTTGCAAACGCTTCTCTGAAGTTTTTTCATCAATCTCTTTCGGTGCTGCATATTCAAAAATAACCGCCGAGTCACCATAAATATCAACCGCAACGTTGTATTCAGGAATATCTGCATCGTAAACACGATACGCATGGACTTGATTTTGCTTAAGCCAATTTTTTAAACCTTGCTTGTTCTTTTTCAGGCGATTAGCAAACGCCATCGAGCCTTCGAAGTTTAAAGCGGGTTTGTCATCAGAGGTAAGGCTGACTTGCTTGTCATCAAGTTGGTAAAGGTTTAATTCAACATCAAGGGGGCCATTTTTAAATTTATAGCGTTTTTGCTTCACTAATTTAAGTAATTTAAACAGGCTTTCATCCATGCCCAGTAGAGCGAGTTTCCAATGATTAAAGTGCTTTTTAAAACCAACACCTAGACTACGATGCAGGTTTACAAGTTCAGCCATAGAACCAATACGCTCACCATAAGGTAAGTTAGAAATAACAACACCCGGCAATTTTGCAACGCTCGTCAGTTTTGTCGCATCGCTTTGCTTAAATTTAATCACCGTCTCAAGCTCAGCACGCTGCGCATTAGCAATCGCTTTATCAAGTACTTGTGCATCGTAATCATGGCCAATTAACCATAATTTAGGATCAGTAATATTCGCTAAAAGTTGCTCTTTAAGTTCTTTGAATTTTGCCACTCTAAAGCTGGGTAAACGCTCAAACGCAAATCCTTCACGGAATAATCCAGGCGCTTCATTACGTGCCATTCCAGCCGCTTCTATTAAAATAGTGCCGGCACCACAACATGGATCGAATAGTGGTTGATTGACATTTTCGAGCCAGCCACTACGTTTTATTATTGCCGCAGCTAAATGCTCTTTTATGGGTGCTTTGCCTTGACCTTGACGGTAACCACGCTCTGATAAACGCGGCCCTGAGTAATCAATATAAAGTGAAACGCCATGACGATTTAAACGTGCAACCACTCGCACATTGGCATCTTGCTTATCTACATTTGGTCGCTGTTCAAATAAATCGTTAAAGTAATCAACAATCGCATCTTTAATTACTAAACCAGAAAACTGGGTATTTTTAAGTGAATCGTTTGTGCCATTAAAATCAACAGCAAAAGTTTGTGTTGGGCCAAACCATTCTTGCCAAGGTTGTAAGCGTGCAAATTTGTACAAGCTGTCTTTGTCATTTACGCCTTCTTTTTCTTCAATAAGCATAAGTACACGCGTAGCAAAGCGTGTAGATAAACACACTTTTTGCGCTAGCAATGAGTCAGCCTCAAAGCGAACAGAACCCACAGTTTGCTTTGACACCGTAGCGCCAAGTTCTGTAAGTTCATCAACCAATAAATTTTCGATTCCGATAGAAGTAAGTGCGATAAATTGCAAAGTAAAAACCCTTAATAGCTAATTGCGCGGGATTATAACATAGGTTTGCGTACAAATACGCCTTAAACAAGCCTCAAAGACTAAATTAGGCTAAGCTGTTTGGCTATCGTACTGTGAGGTAATTAAGGGGTGAACTCGGTTGTTTAAAACGCGGATAACTTCAAACTGGGCAAGTGATAGATTGTCATCTAGTGCAAAGGTTTCGCTTAAATTAATGCACACAGAAGCATCTGGACAATGCTCTATAATTAAAAACTCGCCAGTTTGTGATTCTGAGCTTAAATTAATAACCGCTTCAGTACTAGGTGTACTACCAGTATACGGTTTAAAAAACCAACTTTTTGCCAACACTGGTTTTAATTGAAATTTAACTGCCGTTGCATTGAGCGCTATTTGGCATAACTGGGCAGGGTTCCATAAATTAAACTGCGCAAGGTAATAATAAACTTGCTCATAAAAGGCTGCATCTTCAAGGCTGAAGTATGGGTTTTCAAAAGCACAATCGGTGAGCTGTCTAAGCTTATAAGGTGTACAAAGTTGCATATCGTCATTTAAATCAAGCAGTAAGCGGTTTTTTTCAGCACACGCTATCCACTGCCATTGCTTTGACGCTTGTAACATTTGCTCCTCCCTACTTAGTACTTAAAAAATAAAATAAGACAATAAGCTTAGAGTATAGCTGCTTTTGACCATTTTTAAAACGTCTTTTTAGAACATTTATCGAACGATCAAAAGCTTACATAACTGATCCTTATAAGTCGTTAATGATCGACTTGACCAATTGCGGTCCTTTGTATATGAAACCGGTATAAACTTGAACTAAATCTGCACCTGCATTAAATTTTTCTTTTGCTGATTTAGCATCATCAATCCCCCCCACACCAATAATAGGTAACTGATTGTTTGTTAAACGCTTAAGTTCAGAAACAACATGGGTTGAACGCTCTCTAACTGGCGCTCCTGATAAACCGCCTGCCTCATCAGCATACTGCTGACCTTGCACTAAGCTACGCTCTAAGGTGGTATTAGTGGCTATAACACCATCAATTTTATTATTTAACAGTGACTCGCTCACTTGTTCAATTTGAATTGGATCTAAGTCTGGCGCAATTTTCACCAACATAGGCACTTGTTTATTGTGCTTAGCAATTAAATCAAGCTGCTCGTTTTTCAAGCTTTGTAATAAGTCATCTAATGCTGCGCCATATTGCAGGTCTCGTAAGCCAGGGGTATTGGGTGATGAAATGTTTACAGTGATGTATGATGCATGCTCAAACACTTTACGCATACAGTGAATGTAATCATCTTTACCCTGCTCATTTGGTGTATCTTTATTTTTACCAATATTGATACCTAAAATACCATCGTATTTAGCTGCTTTAACATTGTTAACTAAATTATCAACACCTTTGTTATTAAAGCCCATACGATTAATAATCGCATTTGACTGCGGCAACCTGAATATCCGCGGCTTATCATTCCCCGCTTGAGCACGCGGTGTTACTGTACCCACTTCTACAAAGCCAAAACCCATTTGAGCGAATGCCTCAATACACTCCGCATTTTTATCAAGACCTGCAGCAAGCCCTACTGGGTTTTTAAATTCGAGACCTAAAAAGTTCACTGGTTTATTTGCCACGCTTTGTGACCATGCAGCACTTAATGGCGTGTTAGCAAAGCGACGTAAGTTATTAAGAGCAAAATCATGGGCCCACTCCGCATCACGGGTAAACATAAAACGGCGAGCTAAATCGTAGAACATGAATATAATCCTCTTAAAATTGTAGACAAAAAAATACCTCAGACAAGGCTGAGGTATTATATAACAAAAACTGTTTAACGATTAGTTTTAATCATTAGCAGTTTGTTACTTTGCTGATGTATCACAGTTGTGACCAAGTAACATGAGCTCTCTTAATGCCACTGAGAACTTAGCAAAATCGTGACTTTGCGATGTTTTAAACTCTGTCAACATTTGCTTCCAACGTTGAAGTAACAGATCTTGACTATCCATCCATTGTTCAATTTGACCATCTACATCACTGCTTTCACCTTCAAAGCTGTTTAATACCACTTCTGACAAGGTGCGTTGCTGCCAATCTAACTCTTCACGATATGATGCACGCGCTAATGCCTGCCAATGGTTAGAAACCGGTTGATTAGTGATTTGATCTAAGAACCAATGTAGTCCCATTTGCGCACCTAATTTAAAGTAAGTGTGCGACACCATATCGATTTTACGATTAGAGTTTTGAGCAATTTGCGTTAAATCCATTACCGAGAACAAGCTTGATAACGACACAATGCGCTGTGCGATATCTGTAGGTACACCGCTTTGTGTTAGTTCTTCACGGGCACTTACAATACGATCGCTTTCTGTTTTAACGATGTATTTAGTTAAGTTTTCACTTAAATCGGCAAATGTTGGTGAGAAAATTTCAATCGCTTGCTCAATTGATTGTGCTTTGGTGCGATGACGAAGGAACCAACGTGTAGCGCGACGAACTGTACGACGTAACTGGTATAACATTTCTGTTTGTACGTTCGATGGTATTTTATTATCTAAATCACTAATAGATAACCATGTTTCACGCATTTGGAAAATTTCACTTGCGATTGAATAACACAATGCAATTTCAGCTTCGTTTGCACCGGTTTCTTCATTCATTCGCACCATAAAGTTTAAGCCCATATCATTAACAATATTATTTGCTAACTTAGTGGCAATAATCTCTTTGCGTAGTGGATGATTATCCATAGCATCATTAAACTTCTCACGTAATGGGCGCGGGAATGATTTAACTAATAACTGACGGTAATATGGATTCTCAGTAATTTCATCCGTTACCAAAGACTCTTTTAGCACCATTTTCGCGTAAGAAACTAATACAGATAGCTCAGGGCGAGTTAAATCTTTACCTGCAGCGGCGCGCTCTGCCAACTCTTCATCGGTAGGAATAAACTCAATTGCACGGTCTAGCTTACCGTCTTTTTCAAGTGCATGAATAAAGCGAATTTTTTCTTTAAGCGTTGAGGTCCCTTTAGATTGAGTGATCGACAAAGTGTGCGTTTGACGATAACAATCTTTAAGTACTAATTCAGACACTTCATCGGTCATTGAGTAAAGTAACTCATCACGTTGCTTACGCGTTAAGTCGCCCTCAGCAACTAAACCATTAAGTAAAATTTTAATATTTACTTCGTTATCTGAACACGCAACACCACCTACGTTATCGATGAAGTCAGTATTTACACGACCGCCTTGAGCTGCAAATTCAATACGACCTAATTGAGTTGCACCTAAGTTACCGCCTTCGCCAAATATTTTAGCACCAAGATCTTTACCATTAATGCGCAGCGCATCATTTGCACGATCCCCTACATCGGCATCCGTTTCTTTCGAATGCTTGATGTAAGTCCCTATACCACCATTCCACAATAAATCATGGTCCATCATTAATGATGCTTTGATCAATTCATTCGGTGTCATGCTGGCTTTTTTAGTGCCTAACATCTTTTTCATTTCAGGGGTCAGCGTAATCGACTTAGCAGCACGCGAGAAAATACCACCACCGCTTGAAATTAGCTCTTTATTGTAATCTTCCCATGATGAACGTGGTAAATTAAATAAACGTTCGCGCTCTGGATAAGAAGCTGCTGCATCTGGGTTTGGATCAACAAAGATATGTAAGTGATTAAACGCCACTTGCAAGCGAATGTGCTTTGATAACAGCATACCGTTACCAAATACGTCACCGGCCATGTCCCCGATAGCTACTGCTGTAAAGTCTGTGGTTTGACAGTTAATATCCATTTCACGGAAATGACGTTTTACAGACTCCCATGCACCACGAGCCGTAATACCCATCTTCTTATGGTCATAACCTACAGAACCACCTGATGCAAACGCATCACCTAGCCAGAAGTTATATTCGTTTGCGATGCCATTGGCAATATCAGAGAATGTTGCTGTGCCTTTATCCGCTGCTACTACTAGGTACGCATCGTCTTCATCATGGCGTGTAACATCAACAGCAGGTACAATTTCACCACGGTCAATATTGTCTGTGATATCTAATAAACCACGAATGAAGATTTTATAACATTCTTGGCCTTCTTTAATAAACGCTTCACGTTCACTAGGTAGTTGTTTACATACAAATCCACCTTTTGAACCTACCGGTACAATCACGGTATTTTTAACTTGTTGCGCTTTTACTAAGCCAAGTACTTCTGTACGGAAATCTTCACGACGATCTGACCAACGCAATCCACCACGGGCAACTTTACCAAAACGTAAATGCACACCTTCAACACGTGGAGAATAAACAAATATCTCAAACGCTGGCACAGGTAGTGGGACTTCTGGAATTAAACTTGGCTGAATTTTAAGTGAGATGTACGACTTAAATTTGCCTTCAGCATCTTTTTGGAAGTAGTTAGTACGTAATGTAGCAACAATCATATCAACGTATAAACGGATAATACGATCATCATCAAGGTTCGCTACGTTTTCTAACTCTGCATAAATTTCTAAGCCTAGCTTTTCAAGTGTTTTAGCACTTGCAGGGCTTTTTACAGAGAACTTTTTAGAGAATAAGTTAACAATTTTAGCGGCAATATGCGGGTAATTTGCAAAGGTACTTTCAATATACGTTTGCGAGAAAGTAACCCCTATTTGGCGCATGTATTTTGCGTATGCACGTAAAATTGATGATTCACGACCCGTTAAACCACCCATTAACACTAGACGGTTAAAGCCATCGTTTTCTAAACGGTTTGCCCATACACTGGTTAATGCAGCGCGAAAACGTGCAGAGATCTTATCAAAATCAGCCATCCCTTTGCTGTCAATTAGCATAGAGAAATCCATGACCCAATTTACGCCACCATCACTAGTTTTAACCGAGTATGGTGTTTCACCTACAACACGTAGACCAAAGTTTTCAAGCATTGGCATAACATCAGATAAATGAATTGGCTCATCTTTATGGAATAAGCTTAAACGCACAATATTGCTGCTTGCTTCTTCTTGTGGACGATAGAACAACATTTCTAACTTGTTCTCATCGCTTAGCATTTCTAGCTTTTCAATATCGACCACTGCAGCGCTAGGTAATACTTCTTCTTTGTATGAGCGGGCAAAGGCATTGCAATATTTACGGTTTAATTCATTACCACGGGCCTCACCAGCAGATTCAAGTAAGGCTGATTGTAATTTATCTTCCCATGTACGAGCGGCTTCTATTAGGTTGTTTTCTATGTCTTTCACGTTATATTCAATATTGTTGTCGGTCACACGAACAGTGTAATGGGTACGCGCCAGTGTAGACTCAGAGAAATAGGTAGTAAATTCGACTTTAACGTCAGAATTAAATGCGTTAGCTAAAATAGCTTGCGTTTCGCGGCGAAGCGCTGTGTTATAACGCTCACGAGGTACATAAACCATGCATGATAAAAAACGGCCATATGCATCTTTACGAACGAATAAACGACACATGTCGCGTTCTTGTATTTGCAATACGCCCATGGCAACTTCTAGTAACTCATTCTCACGAGCTTGTACCAGTTCGTCACGTGGGTAGGTTTCTAATATATTTAATACGGCTTTGTATGCATGTGTCCCTTTAGCGAAGTCACACATGTCCATAATACGATTAATTTTACTTTTAAGAACCGGTACATCAGCAGCGCTATTGTTGTAAAAGTTTGATGAAAACAAACCGATGAAACGATCTTCACCAATAACATTGCCTTTGTCATCAAAACGTTTTACACCCACATAATCTATGTAAGCTGGGCGATGAACGCGAGACAATGAATTAGTTTTAGTTAAAATTAATAGGTTACTACTGCGTGCTTCTTGGCGAGCCACTTCAGGTAACTCAGAAAGCAAACGTGTATGCTCAGCATCAGAGTTTTTCATTAACCCTAAGCTGGTATCCATTTTACCTTTTAATTGATAGTCGCCCTGAACTGGTGAAAGTTCATATTGGCGGTAACCCATTAATGTAAAGTTGTCTTTTACTAGCCAATCTAAAAACTCAACGGTTTCATTTATTTCATTGTCATTTTTATCTTTATGGCTTTTTGGCAAGCTTTTGCTTACCGCGATTAATTTTTCGCGAATAGGCTGCCAATCTTCAACCGCAACCGATACATCAACAAGTACTGATTCAAGCTCCTTTTTGAAAGACTCAATAACAGTTGCATCTGTTTGACGGTCAATTTCTATAAAGAATACAGTTTTTGTTGATGTTGATTCTTGCTCTGCTTTTAAGCTTGATAACCCAGATATTTTTTCGTTTTTATCACGTTGAATTTTCAGTGGACTATGAAGAAGTAAGTGAGAGGCGATGTTTTCTCGTGTCATGGCCATACGTACAGAGTCAACTAAAAACGGCATGTCTTTAGCAATGATCTCTACAATGGTATGTGATGACTGCCAGCCATCTTTTGCCACTTCAGGGTTGAAAACGCGAATAACTGCGTCATCTGATGTATTTTTTTCTAGCGAATTCCAAAGGCTGAGTGCAGCACCATATAAGTCACTGTCGTTGCGATTTGCCAAATCCTCTTTAGACATATTGCTGTACAAGGCTTTGGCGAATTTCTCAACGAGTAACACATTATCAGCGCGAACTTTTTTCTGGATAAGCTTACAGACGTTATCTAAAATAACCGAGGCTTGGCCTTCATTTCGTGTCATTGTATGTTCCTTAATCTATCACTGCTAGTTTAGCAGAATATTTGTACAGCCATTTATTAGCGTGGAGTCAGTTAAATTCTAACCCTTTTAAAACTAATAAACAGCCTTTTCGATGAAAACATTTTAAGCATTTCAGCTATTTGGTCATCTATTCACAAAATATAGATATAAATGGCCATTACTGGCCATTTTGGAGCAAATTTATTCACCTTATTTTTTCTGGTCAGTCCAGAGCAAGCTACCAATTGCAGGTAAAAGTAATACAGCACCCAACATATTTACTAAAAACATGAAGGTAAGCAGAATTCCCATATCAACTTGGAACTTCAAATCAGAAAAAATCCACGTACTAACACCAATTGCTAATGTAATACCAGTAAATAACACCGCACTACCACGTTCAACTAATGCATTACGATAAGCAATACTCAATGGCACGTTTTGTTTTAACTGCCCCATCATCGATGACAAAATATAAATACCGTAATCAACACCAATACCTACGCCCAAAGCAATTACTGGTAAGGTTGAAACAGTTAGACCAATCTCAAGCTGAACCATAAGTGCTTGCGCAAGAGTGGAGACTATGTACAAGGGTAATACCACTGCAACAGTCGCTTTTACACTCTTAAAGCTAAGTAAGCATAAAATAATGACCGCACCATAAACATAGAGCATCATAGGGATTTGCGCAGCTGAAACAGACTCATTCGTTGCAGCCATCACACCTACAGGGCCAGATGCCAATTTGAAAGCAAGCTTGTCTGTGCCCTCTTCAACAGCAAATTGTTTTACCTTTGCAATCACGTTATCAATAGTTTGTGCTTTATGATCATCTAAAAATATAATCACGGGCATTACTGAACAATCACCGTTTAATAACCCTGTGCTGGTTTCAACGCGAGAGGTTGACTGCACCAAACTGGCAGAATTGCGTGGCAAACTTTGCCACTTTAAATTACCCTCGTTATAACCGGCATTAACTGATTGTGCCACTGAGCTTAGGCTGACCGCTGATTGTACACCGGCTAAATTTTCAACCTTATACTGAAAGCGCGATATACGCTCCATGACATCATGTTCAGTACACGCTGCAGGATAAGCCTCTACAATGACTTTTAAAATATCAGATGAAATTGTGTATTTGTCCGATATTAAGAAAGTATCTTGGTTGTAACGTGCATCTTGGTGCAATGATGGTGCCCCAGCATGTAAATCACCAATACGCATTTTGTCTGCTTGCCAATAGCCCAGTGCAAATAAAACCAGAGTGAAACCAATAATGATTTTTGCTGTTTTTGGGTCGGTTGCTTTAACCAACAAATCGCGCATTGCATCGAGTATGTTCGGTTTATTAGCATCACCTGATTGAATATGGATGCTGTTTTCAAAGCGCATATACGACGCCCACACTGGCAACAAAATCAGATTAGTAAATATAATCACTGCCACACCTAAACTCGCAGTAATAGCAAGTTCACGAATAATACCGATATCAATGGTTAATAGGGTTAAAAAGCCAACCGTATCAGATAACAACGCAATCCCGCCAGGCACAAGTAAAGCCCTAAAGCTTGATTGGCAACATATTGCTGTAGACTTACCTTCAGCAACCTTTTTACCAATGGCGTTAATCATCTGCACACCGTGGCTTACGCCAATAGCGAACACTAAAAATGGAACTAAGATAGACATAGGATCAAGACCAAAGCCTAAACTAGAAAGCAATCCTAACTGCCAAATTACCGCAATAATTGAACACACAATCGGTAAAATAGTGAGTTTTAAGCTGCCACAAAATAGCCATACCATGACAAAAGTAAACGCAATTGCAATGGCAAAAAATAATACAACCCCTTTTGCGCCCTCGGCTATATCGCCGGCCATTTTTGCAAAACCAATAATATGAATACTGATCTTTTCGGTACTTAGAGGCTCACGAATTTCGCTTTCTAATTTTTTTGCAAAAGCGAGAGTGTCTAATTTTTCTTGTGTTTGCGGATCAGTCTCCAACAGTTGGGCGGTGACCATAGCACACGAATAATCGCTTGCTATCATACGACCCACTACTTTGGCCTTTTCAATGTTCTCTTTAACAATTCCTAAGCCTTGCTTATCGGCTTTAAAGTTGGCTGGTATAATAGGCCCGCCAGCAAAGCCATCTTCAACGACTTCAACAAAGCGCGCACTAGGTGAAAATATTGAATTTACTAAAGGACGATTTACTCCTGGAATAAAGTAAAGTTGGTCATGCACAGCTTTTAATTGAGTAAAAAATTCAGGGTTAAAAATATCACCACTGTCATCACATACTGAAATTAAAATACTATTAGCGCCGCCAAACTGTTTTTCATGTTTGGTGTACACCTTCATATAATCATGGTTAAGCGGAATATTTTTATTAAATGACGCATCAAGCTGAATCTGCGTTGCTTTAAAAACCAATAAACAGGTGATCAACACAAAACTTATGAGCACCACTAAGCGGTGTCTAAAAATCGCTTTTTCTAAAAAATCTAAAATTGCTTGCATTAAGGGGTCAACTCCTTCACTTTAATGCCGTTTTCTGTTGCCATGATCAGTTTATCTTTAACAATCACGCCATCAAGAATCGCTTTACCATCAGCTAACTGCTCGTACGACAACACATCATCTTTAAGGTGAAAAATAACACCGCTATTAGCCAATAATAGCCATTGTTTATTATTATAATTAATGATGCTATTTACAGTAGCTGTTTTATCATTGTCTAAGTGCTGCCAGTGCTGACTGTCGGTTTTATTTAGGAAAATATTACCACGTAACCCCGCAACAATTTGTTGCGATGAATCTGAAGCAAATCCAAAAAATGAACCAGGGTAAATTTCATCTAAACGTTGCCATGTTTGGCCATCGTCATCACTTTTTGCCATTAAGCCCATCTCACCGACCAGCATTAAACCCGAACTAGTCGGTTCAATGCGATTAAAGTGAGGTAATATAGACGAGGTTTCTATTTCGTAACCCTCAGGATCGGTTTGTTTTAAATCATTTAAATAATCTCTATCTTCACTAAATAACAGCGAATCTAAAAAGCGTTTTTGCCAATGTTTTCCGCCATCACTTGTTTGATAAAACATACCGTAAGCGCCAACCGCATAGCCATTTAAGTCATCTTTAAAATAAATATCTAAACAGGGTTTATCTAAGCTTGGTTTTGCTTGTTGTAACTGCCAGTTTTCGCCACCATCGGTGGTATTAATAATTGTGGCGTCATGTCCACATGCCCAGCCATTAGAATCATTAGTAAATTCAACCGCTGTTAATAATACTTGTGTAGGTACCGATTTCGCTTGTTGCCAATCGCTACCATCAATACTTTTAATGACCGTCCCATGTTTACCTACAGCAATAAGCCCTGCTGAAGTTTGGGTAATATCGGTAAGGAGTGTTTTATCTGCATTAATTGCGCTAATCGCACTTTGAGGTGCGTCTTGTGCAAAACTCGCACCGCTTAGGATCAGGCTGGCATAGACCAAATACTTCATAAATTAAATTCGCCTTGAACTGAGGATTTGTTTGTCTGTTATAAAGAGGAAAACCTGTGCGTTAATAGACAAACGCGATGTGAAAGAAAAAAGGCACCTAGGAAACTAGGTGCCTGCTTTTATACTATCTGCCAGCGCGACGTAAAGCGCTCGATGTAAACTCATTGTCATTAAATGACTGAGAAAAGTCATACATCTTTTCTTGGTTATCTAGACCAATGGCTAAGTAGCGACGTGAATTAAGATCGTGGTATACCTCAAGCGTACTCCACTGTGTCGGTACTTCATAGTAGTTAAGACCATAAGCCATTGCTACACGATAAAGTTGGTCACGATTATCGTAAATATCGGTAACATGTACTTGCCAACTGTCTTCGTCAATGTAGAAAACACGTTTTTTGTAAATATGACGGGTGTCATCTTTTAAGTTTGCTTCAACAACCCATACACGGTGTTTTTCGTAACGTGTATGCTCAGGATTGATATGACCAGGCTTTAAAATATCATCATAAGTTAGCTTGTCGCTGTGAAGCTTGTAGCTATTGTATGGGATGTAAAGCTCTTGCTTACCTTTTAGCGTCCAGTTATAACGATTTGGCGAGCCGTTGAACATATCAAAATCATCAGTTGTACGTAAGCTATCTGCTGCTGTACCCGGTGCATCGTATGCTACATTAGGTGCACGACGCACACGGCGTTGACCTGAATTGTACGTCCACGCTTGGCGCGGCGTTAAAATTTGGTCCATAGTTTCATGCACCAATAACGCAGTACCCGCCAAACGGGCTGGCTCTGTCACTTGCTGTTTAAACTTAAACAAAATATTAGAATCTTGTAGTTCAGCTGGAGTAGCACTTGGATCTGAATATTTAACTAATAACTGCTCATCAAAACCAACATAGTTATATGAACCCGATGCCGTCGGTGCTGCCTGACCACCAAAACGCTCAATAGACTGACCACGATAACGCAGTAAATGGTTCCAAATTGCTTCTAAACCCGTTTTAGGGATTGGAAATGGAATACCAATAGCTGTACTTTTAATACCATTTCCGCCTTCAACTAATTCAGCAGACGTTGCAAACTTTTTGGTTGCATCGTACACAAATTGTGGAAAAGACGCAGAACGACGGGTTTCATACACTGGCATTTTAAACGTATCTGGGTACGCTTCAAATAACGCGATTTGTCCTGGGCTTAAGTTTTCTTTGTATTTATCAATATTACTTTTATCAATAGTGAATAATACTTTATCGGTTGCATAAGGGTCCAAGTGGTGCATACCCGGTTCATAACCTGCTGGAGCAGCAGTAATACCGCCATTCCATGCTGGGATTGAGCCATCAGCATTCGCTGCTTTTTCCGCACCAATTGGACTTAAGTCTTTACCAAGGCGCGCAGCTTCTTCTGGGCTAATTTTAGCCAGCGCTGCGTGGCTTGCAAACAAACTACAAAACGCTGTAGCAATGAGGGTAGGTTTTTTAATCATAATAATGTTACCCCTAGATAGAATATTTTAAGTTAAAAGAAACGTAATCTCGGTCAGAGAAAGTGTTGGTGTCGCCACCACCCCAAAATGAGTTGTAACTTACATCCAAAGACCATGCATTTTGGTAATTAAAGCTCATGGTAGCACCTAGCGACTTACGATCTTCAATGAATAAGAACATTGGATCCGGCGTATTACCATTTACATCATGCGAAAATACAAAACGTGGTGAAAAGTTAATACCGTTGTAAAGGTTAAAGTAGTCACCTTTAGCAATTAGGCGATAGCCCCATGATGAAGCCGTAGCAAACGATTTTTGCTCAGGGCCATTTGATAACGCCATGTGTAATGCAGAGTAATCTGAACTACCAGGGCCTTGCATAATACCGCTTCGACCAGTACCAGACACATTCAAGCGCATTTCATCGTATTCAGGCATATTGTTGATACGAACACCACCAATTTCACCCACCACAGCCCAACTATCAGCACCTAATGACGGGCCAAATAAATGCGTTGCCGTAAACTGTAATTGTGATGTATTGCGCTCAATATAACCTTTGGCTAATTCACCAGGGCCAACAACACTTGCAGCATCGCCCTTACTCATTTGCGAAATACCTGCAAACTCAGGACGTAAACCCGCAATAGCTAATTGTTCAGGCATTGCTGCATAAAGTAATTCTACGTCATCGATTTGTAGCGGTTCGTCTTCACGAAAAGTAAACTCACCAGCAAACGCTGTTTCACCAAGTGAAGTGTTAAAGCTTAAACCGTAAAGTTTAATATCTTCAGGGTACTCGTTAGTTGCTTTAGCAAATGCTTTTAAATCAGATACGTTATCAGAGGTAATTTCTGTGGTAGCAATCATCGCTAAATCTTGTTGTATTGATGCTTGCGTGAAGTTAGATACGCGACCTGAAATAAGTGGACGACGGCTATGGTAATTTACATGGTAAAGTGCCACTTCTGTATCGTTCCACTCGGGTAAGAACATGCCTAAGCGTAAACCATATTGGCCGCCATCATCTGGCTCTGTTTTGCCATCGTAGCCTTTGCCTTTTAGCGCGACCTTGGTCGGGTACGCTAAGTACATATTTGCCAATAGCTCTTGGCCAGCTGAGCTTGATGGGTCAATATCTTGGCTCGCAGCCACTTGGCCATAAGTTGCCATTAGATTGTTTAAACTATTGGTTAAAAATGCTAAATCAATATCAGGATTTGAGGTAAAACCTAGCTGAACGTTTTGTTGATAACCATTTTCTGCAGCAAAATCATTGGTAGAAAAATAAGTCCCTGCTGCTGGTAGGCGAGTTTCATGCCATTGATACTGATAAAAACCTTCTAAGGTGATGTTTTCAGTAAGCCCTAGCGATGCCCACAACATACCAACTGGAATAAACGCTTCTTTTAGTTCAGCCCCTGGAGCTTTCAAACGGTCAATATCAACCGGGTTTACGTTAATACCATGAGAAATTAACGTACTTTCACCCCAGTTTACTACTTGTTGACCCAAGCGAATTGACAGTGGATTATAACCATCGTTTAAATCAAAGTTCGCCCATACGTAGGCATCAAGTAAACGAAGGTCTGCACAACTTTGCTCTTTAGTATCATCATCATCACAAGGATCTACACCTTGCCCTGATGTTGGATTAACATAAGCACGATCGCCGTCCATTAATTCAAAATCATAAAAATACATAAAACGGGTAAATAAGCCGTAGTTATCTTTACTTATTGAAAGGTCATGCGTGCCCTTCAATAGTTTTGAGAAAGACTCGCCGCTATTAAAGTTTAAATCACCGGCATCGCCATTGTTCGAGTAAGAGCCCGGTTGAGCCCAAACATCTTGTGATGAATAAATCGGATTAACTGCTGGGTTATAGCCAGTCCAATCGAAAGATGGGTTATTACTTTTACCTATGATGTTAAAGTCACGGTCTTCAACACGAATACTTTGGCCATAAGAAAAAGTAGAATCGAAGGCGATATCAAAACCACCTACCTCAAATGTTGCAGCCTGTGTCTGTGCTGCAGATAAACCGATAGCCGCAGCTGTTAAGCCGAGTACTATTTTATTTTTAACAAAAAGCGATCTTCTTATCATTTTGGTTCCCCCCTGTCGCGGGTATTTTTTGTGTGATCAAGTTATTGTTTTTAGTGTAATCGTAACGATAGAAGCGAATTAAACAAATTACAAATGGTCGCCTTCAATCAGTTATAAGTTTTTTATTTGTTCGACGTTTACGTATTGGTAAGACGTCATACCAGATAATTTATACACGTAAATTAACAATAGGACAAATCGAAATTAACAAAAAGGCAATATTTGTGTATATCTATATCATAAAAAACAATAGCTAGGCTACTCGTTCGAGACGGATGAACTTGTTTTCATTACTTAAAATAAGTCTAAATCGACCTCGGATCCCTAAACTCGAAATAAAAGGTCGAAGATAATGAGCGGAAAAACGAATTGTTTTACCGCTATCAGCTGTCACTTGGATAGAGCTATACCGTCCATGGTAATAATCCATGCACTTTGTATAGCTCAAATTCATACTAAAATAATGTTCTATCATGATTTATTGTAAGGCTTTTTCAACCTTTTCAAATAAGTCGTCGCTTAAACCTTCTAAATTAGCTAATCGCTCTAATTGTGCTCTCATTGCAGTTGCACGCGTTTCGTCATAACGACGCCATGACATAAACGGCGTTAACATACGAGATGCATTTTGCGGATTAATCGCATTAAGCTTAATCAATAAATCGCCAAGTAATGTATAGCCCGTGCCATCTAAACGATGAAACTGTGCCGTATTAAAATGAGAAAAGCTGCCCACTAATGCACGTACTCGGTTTGGATTCGAAAAATCAAAGCAAGGATGCGAGTACAAGGCTTTTATTTTCTCGATAGCATCTTCAGCAGAGTTCATTGCTTGCAAAGCAAACCACTTATCCATTACTAATACATCATGGCGCCATTGAGCGTCAAAATGCTCGAGCAATTGATCTGACAATGGGTGAGCTGCTTTAACCACACTGCTTAATGCACCGAGTACATTGGTCATATTTGTTGAAGATGCAGCCTGCTCAATTAAACTTGCCGCATCAACACTGTCGGTTTTTGCCAAATAATGAAGACAAAGCTGTTTCAGCGCACGTATTGCCACCGCTTGGGCACTCACACTACCATCATCAATGATTGCCTGGTAACAACTTAAAAACTCACTGTGCAATTGTGTGGCTATTTGCTGTTCAAATAACTCAATGTTTGCCGTTATCTGATCTACCGGTATTATTTCAAATTCAGCAGCTAAGGTATCAAAACTTGGTAACTTCAACAGTTCAGCAATCAATGCTAAATCACCCTCACGTTGAGATAGCAATGTGCGAAGTGCATCAATCACCTCCTCACTCAATGGAGTTTTACTTGCTGAAGTAACATTGGCTTTAAGAGCGTTAATAAATAACTGCTGTTGTGCATCCCAGCGTGAAAAATCGCTACGCGCAAAACGCATAATATGCAGTAAATCCGCTTCACTAATAGATTGATTTAAAATACATGGGGCTGAAAAATCTTCGAGCAATACAGCGGTTGGATTACTGTGAATATTATCAAAGTAAAATGTTTGCGAGCTATTAGTTACATCCAACACATTATCAAGCTGTTTCCCTTGGTATTGCAATGTAATACTTTGCCCTTGAGAGTCTAAAAGCTCAATAGCAAAAGGGATATGTAACATTGCATTATCAGGCTGGTTCGCTGGCGTAAGCTGCTCTACGGTAAGCGAGAATATTTGCGAAGCTTCATCATACTTTTTAGTTACGTTTAGGCGAGGCGTACCACAATGATTATACCAACGCTTAAATTGTGATAAATCAATGGATGATGCATCACTCATTGCTGCAACAAAATCATCACACGTCACCGCTTGCCCATCATGGCGTTCAAAGTACAAAGCCATGCCTTTTTGAAAGTTTTGCTCACCTAAAAGGGTATGCATCATGCGAATTACTTCTGCCCCTTTGTCATATACAGTCACAGTGTAAAAGTTATTCATTTCAATCACTTTTTCTGGACGTATCGGATGAGCCATAGGACCGGCATCTTCACTAAACTGATGAGTACGCATCACTTTTACAGCATCAATTCTATTAAGCGCACGAGAGCCTAAATCACTACTAAATTCTTGATCTCGAAATACCGTCAAGCCTTCTTTTAAAGACAATTGAAACCAGTCACGGCAAGTTACACGATTTCCGGTCCAGTTATGAAAGTACTCATGGCCAACAATAGACTCAATGGTGTGGTAATCTTTATCGGTTGCCGTTTCTTGATTCGCCAACACGCATTTACTGTTAAAAATGTTTAAGCCTTTATTTTCCATTGCTCCCATATTGAAAAAATCAACGGCAACAATCATGTAAATATCAAGGTCGTACTCTAAATTAAAGCGAGTTTCATCCCAAGCCATCGCTTTTTTAAGCGAAGTCATGGCATGCTCTGTTTTTGGTAAATTTCCTTTATCAACAAATAACGCTAAGGTGACGTCTTTACCACTACGTGTTGTGTATTTGTCGTGTAAAACATCAAAGTCCCCAGCTACTAAGGCAAACAAATAGCTAGGCTTTTTGAATGGGTCTTGCCATTTTACAAAATGGCGTCCATCTTGCGTTTCACCGCTATCAACTTGATTACCATTTGAGAGTAAATGCGGGAATGTTGTATCTGCAATTATAGTGACATCAAAAGTCGAAAGGACATCAGGACGGTCCATATAGTAGGTTATTTTTCTAAACCCTTGCGCTTCACATTGGGTACAGTAAGCCCCGCCCGATAAGTACAACCCCTCAAGTGAAGTATTGGTTTGCGGTGATGTTTGCGTCACTATACTTAGCTGACACTCATCAGGTAGATTATTAATGATTAATTGCTGATTTATAATTTTATAATCTGTGAGCTCCTCACCCTCTACCGACAATGAGATCAAAGTTAAGTCAATGCCATCTAATACCAGTGGCGCATTAGAATCGCCAACGCGCTTAAGTGTTAATAAAGCATTTACCTGAGTTTGTAATGGCTGTAAATCAAACGTCAGCTCAGTGTGTTCGATTGAAAAATGGGGGGCTTGGTAGTCTTTTAGATATTCTGCTTGAGGTTTTTGTAGTTCAGTCATGTTCACTCCAAAAAAATAGCCCCTTTTAGTGATAAAAGGAGCTACTTAAATTAAGCCGTTTGTTTAGGTTTAATACGTAGTATCTTAATTCCTAAGTAAGCGTAAATCACGGCTAAGAAAGGATTTATAAGGTTAAAGAAAGCATAAAGCGCATAGTCAAACGGATTGATTAATAAAACACTTTGCATATACGCACCACACGTATTCCACGGTATCAGTGGGCTAGTAATTGTACCGCCATCTTCTAGAGTACGTGATAAGTTAACAGGCTTTAAGCCCCGCTTTTTGTATTCTTCTTTAAACATCCGCCCAGGTACCACAATGGCAATATACTGATCGGCAGCAATAACATTGGTACCAATACACGTTGCAATAGTGGAGGCGATAAGAGAGCCAGTGCTTTTTGCTATTTTTAGAATACTTTTAACAAATATATCAAGTAGACCCGTCTTTTCCATAATTGCACCAAACATCAGTGCTGTCATGATCAACCATGTGGTTGTTAGCATGCCAGACATACCGCCGCCGCTCAGTAACGAGTCCATTTTCGCATCGCCCGTGTTAATCGTGAAGCCATCAAAAAAGGTGGTCCAAACCAGTTTAAAGTAACCGACAAACTCACCCTGAGTCATGTCTATTTGGCTAGCAATTAAGTCCGATTGAAATAGCATAGCCCACACCGCGCCAATGACAGCACCAATAGAAATGGCGGGAAACGCTGGCATTTTTCGAATAGCAAGTACGAGTAATACAATTAACGGCACCAACATTTCTAAGCCAATGTTAAAGTTTTGCTGAAGAATTGCAGTTATTTGGTCTATTTGACCCGCCTCTCCCGCTGCTGTCGCGTTAAAGCCCATGAAAACAAAGATGATTAATGCAATTACAAAGCTAGGTACTGTAGTCCAAAGCATATGATGAATATGTTCAAACAAATCTGCACCAGCAACGGCTGGAGCTAAATTGGTTGTTTCAGATAATGGACTAAGCTTATCGCCAAAATATGCGCCTGATATTACAGCACCCGCGGTAACTGTCGGCTCTAAACCCAGTCCTGAAGCGACACCGAGTAACGCAACACCTATAGTCGCTGCTGTAGTCCATGAACTACCAATACTCATTGCTACAATGCCACAAATTAAACAACTCGCGGCATAAAACCAACTAGGATTGATAATTTGTAGACCGTAATAAATTAATGTCGGAACGGTTCCTGATAATAGCCAAGTTCCGATTAATGCCCCTACCATGAGTAAGATTAAAATCGCACTAAGAGATAAGGTGATCCCCTCAATCATTGCATCTTCTAATTTTTTCCATGTGTAGCCATTTTTTAAACCAATTAACGCCGCAGCGAATGTTGCAAACAACAAGGCAATTTGATTGGGACCTGACGATGAGTCATCACCAAATAAGTACACAGCGGCACCTAATAAACAAATTAATACAGCAATTGGAATGAGTGCATCAAAAAACGAGGCACTTTTTAGTGGTTTTTCTTCAATTGGCTTCAAAATATAGACTCCTACACACATTCGATGCATGTTGATTATTTTTATTAGCACGTACGCGCATTTATTGAGCACTATTGATCTAGCTCAACTTTTGGTAATCCGCGATTATAACAATTTAGCAAATTATCGATAGTAAAAAAGGCGCCTAGGCGCCTTTTTTTTTTACAAAGTGAAGCTGAATTTAGCGCTTAGCTACGCGACCATATTTGATATAATCTTGCGTAATAAGAGCAGCTTCTTCAAGAAATGGGTCAAGCTCTTCAATTACCTCAGGCACATCATCCAAGTTTTCTACAGGTTGTTTGCCTAAACGCTTTAAACGCTCGTTAGTGCGTGCTAGTGCTCGCGCTTCATTTTCTTCTTTTTCTTTAATGCGCTTTTTCTCGACTAAAGAAATTGTTTTACGATCTTTTTCTTCGTTGTAACGAGCGATATCCTCAAACACATAATTAAATTCAGGTTCAGTTTTAATTCGCTCATTGTGCTGTTTTTCAAGCACATTTATAACAGGGTTTAAACGCCCTATTTGCTTATACTTCGCTTGTACTATGCTATCCCATGGTAGTGCATTATCTTGCTTACTTTCCCCCCACTCTGCAGGGTCAATAGCCGATGGGAACGTAATATCTGGGATCACCCCTTTGTGCTGTGTACTACCACCATTAATGCGGTAAAACTTTGCAATTGTATATTGCACACTACCTAATGGATTATCGTATAAGTCATAAGCACGCGCTAAACCTTTATGCTGCTGCACGGTCCCTTTACCAAAGGTTTGCTCACCAATGATAACGGCGCGGCCATAATCTTGCATAGCTGCGGCAAAAATTTCAGACGCGGATGCGCTGTATCTATCAACAAGCACTGTGAGTGGGCCATCATAATAAGTAATGCCGTCACGATCTTTTTGCTCTTCAATACGGTTGTTTAAAGTATGAATTTGTACTACTGGACCTTGATCAAAAAACAAACCTGATAACTGCGTAGCTTCATATAATGAACCGCCGCCATTTTGACGTAAATCAATAATAATACCGTCTACGTTTTGTTCTTTGAGTTTAGCCAACTCAACTTTTACATCTTTAGATAAGTTATTGTAAAAACCAGGGATTTCTATTACACCAATTTTGCTGGATAAATCAGAATAACTGGCTTCAAATACTTCTGATTTGGCAGCTCTGTCTTCTAGACGAATTTTATCACGGGTAATTTCAACCACTTTTGGCGTACCGTGAGCATCTGCACCCTTCAGGTATTGCAAACGCACTTTAGTACCCTTAGGACCTTTTATTAAATCAACCACATCATCTAAACGCCAGCCAATTACATCAACAAACTCTTCGCCATCTTGAGCCACACCAATAATGCGGTCATCGGCTTTAATTTGCTCAGATTTGTCTGCCGGGCCTCCAGGCACTAAACTACGAATTACCGTGTAGTCTTCATCAGGCGTTAATACTGCGCCAATCCCTTCAAGCTCAAGATCCATATCCATTTTGAACTGCTCTGCACGACGTGGAGATAAGTATGAAGTATGTGCTTCAATACTACGTGCAAGTGAATTCATTACAATTTGAAATGCATCTTCAGATTTTGATTGTACAAGACGCTTCTCTGCATTTTTATAACGCTTGGTTAAAACGTCTTTTATGCCAGGCCAATCTTTACCTGTCATTTTTAACCGTAATGCATCATATTTTACTCGCTCGCGCCAAATTTCATCTAATTCAGCTTGCGTGGTCGCCCATGGAGCATCTTCACGGTCATAAAAATATTCATCTTCAGTGTCGAACGTCATTTCATTTTCAAGTAGTGAAAGCGAAAATTCGTAACGTTCAAAACGACGTTTAAGGCTTAAGTTGAAAATATCAAATGTAAAGCCTAACTTGCCGCTAATAAGCGCGTTATCGAAACTCTCACGATATTGCTCAAAAGAGTCAATATCGCTTTTCAAAAACACGCTTTTATTAAAATCAAGGGATTCGATGTAACGATCAAACACTTTACTTGAAAGCTCATCGTTAAATCGAACAGGTGTGTAATGCGAACGAGTAAATAGATTAGCCACTCGTTTACTGGCTGTACCGTGCTGACTTTCCTGCTTGAGCAAAGGTAAGTCTTCTAATGTTACCGGCTCTACTGCAGCCAATAATGAACCTGAAAACAGCGCAGCAACTAACGGAATGAGCGTAAACTTTTTACTCATACACAACTCCTTAATTTTTTTCGCAACTTAAATGATGTATAAGCTGTCGGCTTTGGTTTTTACTTGCATACCGGTCACTAATTCAACGTGAACATCGTCTTTGTTTACTTCAGTGATTACTGCATTAACAAGTGCTTGGCCAAGTTTAACTTTAACCTTGTTATTAACCTTGACCTCGCCTGCTGGTAAAGGTTCAACTTTTCCTGAACGCTTAGGCGCAGCGGCTTTTGCAGGCTTTGCTGCAGCCGATGAATTTTTAGCCGCGTTAGCTGGTTTCTTTTTGAAAGATTTTGCTTCTGAATCTTGACGAGGGCGTTGCTGCTTTTTACGCTTTGCCATTTTAGCACGGCTTTCTTCCAACGCTTTTTGTGCGTGGTCAATATGCTCTTGCTCAACTTTTTCGCCTTGATTTCCGTCAAGATCGATTCTAAATTCAGATTTAGTAACCGCTTCAAGGTAGCGCCAGTTAGATGTGTATTTTCTAAGTGCTTGACGAACTTGTGTCTTACTAACTTTTTCAGAGCCTTCAATACGCTCAGCGATATCTTTAAAAATACCTACTTTAAGCGGCTGAATGCCCTCTTTTTGTTTAAAACATTGTGGAAATTCTTGGTATAAGAACTCCAATACTTCATTAATATCTTTTAGCTTGTTTGTGGTTTCCATTTTAGAACCTATTTAATCACATCTTTTCATCAAGGGCAGAATCAACATAGTGGATACACCAATCGGCTAACTCTTCAAAGTCAGCTTCAATCACAGCCATATCACCACGTAAATGTTCCCAAATACCATTTATAATTTCATCAATTGAATCACAGTCTAAATCATCAGGTAGACGATCCCATGCCATGTGAATCAAATCATTGAGCGTTTCCGCTACATGTTCTTCATCCCCTTCCCAATCACCAACATCTTGAACGGCAAAAAGGTAGTCTTGAACATTTAGCAAGTCTTTCATTACAGGCTAGCCTCTAAGCATTTTACAAGTGCTTCAAGCCCTGCTTGGTCATCAGTATCAAATCGGCCAATACTTGGGCTATCTATGTCTAGTACCGCAAATACAGATCCATTTTTCATGATAGGTACAACTATCTCAGAATTTGATGCTGCATCACAGGCTATATGACCGTCAAAAGCATGCACATCTGAAATTAATTGGGTTTGCTCGGTCGCCGCAGCAGTGCCACATACCCCTTTTCCTACTGGAATACGAATACAAGCTGGATTGCCTTGAAATGGACCAAGTACCAATTCTGATGGTGAATCCATAAAATAAAAGCCCGCCCAATTCACATCTTCTAAAGAGGTAAATAACAGCGCGCTTATATTTGCCATATTGGCAATTATGTTTGATTCACCGCCTATCAGCGATTCAGTTTGCTTAACTAATGACTGGTAAAAATCGTGCTTTTGCATACCAAACTACTTCTTATTAAACATACAGTAGCTAAAGGTACTCTTTGTCACTAAAAATTGAAACCTTTTGCGGGTAAAAAAAAGGAAATTACATGGTTTTACGACACACTTGATTAAATATTCCGCAATTAACTTTGTACCGATTTACGCAGGCCGAATAAAAACAGTCCAGCGGCAAACCCTGACATCACACTATTGATTAAAAAGATCTCGCCTGTAGTGGCGCTCAAAAGATAACTAAAAATAGCGCCACCCAGCAAGCCCAGTGTTAATACTCCAGAATAATTTACCTTAGAATACTTAAACATAAGTAAATAACCCGGCACTACAAACGCGGCCATAGTTAAACCCACTATGTGCGCGTTAGCAATAGCGGTCATTAATAGTCCTAAAAAAATAGAAACAGCGTCACCACGCATAGTCAATGCGTAGTAAATCCCCAACATACTGCCAATAATAACGGGAGATAATAATGAAAGTGCGACGCTTTTTGCGAGTTGATGTTTCATTGTAAGATCCTTAACAAAAACATAAATCTTTAATTTCTAAGCATGCACTAAGAGCCAAAGCTTATAAATAGAGACTATGGTCGTATTTTTTAACTGAATATGCTTGGTTTTTAAAAAGGTATAGCGAATATGAGGCACAAAAAAGCCCGCAAATCGCGGGCTTATCTGATAATGGTGGAGAGATAGGGATTTGAACCCTAGAGGGGCTATAAACCCCTGCCGGTTTTCAAGACCGGTGCATTCGACCACTCTGCCATCTCTC
>NZ_PNDI01000003.1:0-38529 GCF_005887465.1 Pseudoalteromonas sp. S1610
GAACCAGTAAAAACTGAAGAAGTCGCTGTTGAAGCAGAAACCGCACCGGTTAGTGCTACTGAAACACCTGTAGAAGCTAAAGAAGCGCCTTTAGTTGAAAGTCAGCCTGAGAAAGTGTCGCAAGCTAGCTCAGCTAATGTAAACGCTAAAACAGTGATTACAGCTGGACATGCAAGTGCGCCAATGGCACAGCCAACACCTGTAGCTGATAGCGAAATCAAGCATACATCAGTTGCAATGGCACATGACAAACGTGAGTTAATCCCTGACAGTGGCCTTCGCCCTGGCTCAGTAAAACCTGCAGGTCGTGCTAGCTCAGCAATGACTAAAACACTTAATGCTGAATAAGCACTAAGTTTAGTTAAAAGCTAAAAAAACCGCGTTAATTGATTTTAACGCGGTTTTTTATTGCCTGATATTTATGTAACTCGCAACGGGGTTCGGGTAAAGTCGAAAGTTAGCGGGCTACGGGGATCGGGCTTCGAGCCTGCTCCCTAAACCCTTAGCTCGCAACTTGCTGTGAGCAAGATCTACGTCTACAGCTATTCCTAACACCTAAAACATGCGCGAGGTAAACTCCCGCCTACGGATAAGGTCAACATCGAGGTTTATTGTCGGCGGGGCTTTATGCCGCGCAAAGGAATTATTCACAAAGAGTACTATGAGACGCTGCGCTTTTAGAGGGTAAAGTTACAATCGAAGGTTAACGGACTGTGAGGATCGGGTTACGAGCCTGAGCCCGAAACCCGTAGCTCGCAGCCCGCCGTGAGTTTAATCCTGCTCTTGTTCCATGAAACGTTGTAGTTGGTCTTTAAGGTTTGGCGGAATGCCCTTGATCACTAAGGTATCAGTGGCTTCATTATAAGTCACACGCTCACCTAAATGCTTACGCTCAAAGCTAATGCTCACACCGCCACCTAAGCCTGAAAACTTCACCATACTCGTTACTGTTTTCTTATCGACTGGGAATGACTCTTCTAGGTCATAGCTTTGCTCTTTACAAAAGCTCTCAAACGGGTTGTCGTCGCCTTTAGTCAGCGTTGCTGAAAGTTCACTTACATTAGCCTCTTCTCCAGTAGTGACACAGTCGTTACAATAATCAAATACTTGCTTACGTAAATCGTCTTTTTCAGACTTATCAAATTCTTGCTCTGATAAGTAGTCTTCTACCGCGTTTAGCATTACTTGGCTTTGTTGCTTAGGATCAATGCCCTCTTCACAACCTAAGAAATCTAAAAAGAAGTCAGCCACTTTTCGCCCCGCACGACCTTTAATAAACGAAATATAACGATTGTCGTCTGCTTGGGTATCCCATGCGGTTAAATCAATGCGAGCAGCCAATTGCATACGCGAAATATCTAAATGGCGCGATGCGGCTAAATCAAGCTCTGAAGTCATGGAGTAGTGCTCTTTAATGTTGATCATGGCAATCAACATATAATCAGTAGCCACGTACTGATAATGACAAAATACTAAGTAGCCAGTTTCATTAAAGGCGTATTTATCTAACTCTTCTTTTAATACCGTTGATGCCTGCTCGGTCATATGCCAAAAGCCAAGCTCATTATTACGATAGCTTTGCATAGTAGAGGCAACAATACTGTTTTTTTCACCACTAAAAGCACAAAAACCTTTGCCTGGCTTGCCGTTGTAGGCGTGGTGTAATTGCTCAATGAATACAGCAACTTTGTCGTTGATCATCATTTCGTCGTTGCGAAGGTGAATTTGGGTGTCGTCATCTTTTTTGTCTACATAGTGCACGACTAATTTTTTAACATCTATTGCCATCTTTGTTTTTCACGCCTCTGGTGTTAAAATACGGGAATATAACTATTTTTATTGAACCAACTGATGCCAATCTTATCAAAATACTCTAATGAAGAAGTAGAACAAATCGTCGATCAGCTTATTGATGTTTTATCAAAACACAATGCGCCGGTTGATTTAAGTCTTATGTGTTTAGGAAATTCTATCACGCATATCTTAAAAGAGCATGTACCAACAGGGAAAAGACAAGCTGTTACTGAGAACTTTGCAAAAGCACTCGCTCAGTCGGTTAAATAAACTCTATGAATTTATCGCAGCATAACCAGTTTTCATCGAAAGCAAGTCAATTATTAAGTTGGGGCCATTGGTTTACATTTGCCAATATTGGTTTAGCGCTTTTAATTAGCTTAAGCTATTTATTTGCCGACTCACCGCCCACTACTTATATAGGTATCACTTATATGGTGGTTACGTGGCTAAGCCACACCAGCTTTATTGCCTTTTTAGCGTTTGTGCTGACAGTTTTTCCTTTAAGTTTAGTGTTTCCCTATCCGCAGCATATTCGTGGTATGGCGGCAGTGATAGCAACAATAGGTGCTTCAATACTGACTTTGGACGCTTATGTGTATTTTAACTTGGGCTATCACTTAAATGCCTCGGCGCTGCCTGAAATTATTTCGTTGTTGTGGCACCGCTTAACAAATTCACCTGCGCTTACTACCTTGCTTGCTGGCAGTATTGTGTTACTTATTTTAGGCTTTCAGCTTACGGTTAGTAACTTTACTTGGCACCATTTAGGGCGTTTAAAGCAATTTAAATTTGCTCGTTATGCCGGTTCTTTTTTAGTTATCTGTTTTGCCTTAAGCCACAGTATTCATATTTGGGCTGATGCAAATTTAAAATTTGATATCACAAAACAAGATAACGTATTACCGCTTTCGTACCCGACTACGGCAAAGAGCTTACTCGCTAAAAACGATTTGCTGGATGTTGAAAGCTACGAGCAAGCCCATAATGTTAAAATTAATAACCAAGGTATTAATTACCAAATACCTACCCCATTAGCAAAATGTGAAGATTACAACGCAGCTAAAGTTGATATTTTAGTGTTTGATAATGACGAACAGTTAGCAAAATTTGTTGCTAGCAAAAAAGGCATTTATAAAAATCAGCAGTTTTTACAACCCACAGATCATAGCGACATGCTATTTGGTTTGGTGTATGGCCTGCCTGCATTTTATAAAACCGACATTATTGAGCAACAAACCTTACCTGTTTGGCAAAGCCAACGCCGTAGTGTAGAAGTATTTGGTATTGATGAGCTGAGCTTTATTAACGAGCAAGCACACAAAGATGGCGCAATCAGGGTTATTAAAGCGAATGAAAATACGACTGTACGCGATGACACTACTGAGTTTTTTGCATTTAGTGTGTCTCAAAACAGCAATGAAATAGTGACCACGTCAACCTTGTATAGCTCAGATAAGTTTATTTCTAAAGTGAATGGCTTAATTCAACCTAGTGACATTCTTGCTACTAGCCTTGGCCAATACTTAAACTGTAATACGCTTGCAGAGCAGACAATGTTAGGGAAAAACTTATACAATAAAAGTAATAACATTGGCGTTAATTACTCACAAGGCGTCGTAATTGCTTATAAAAAAGATAGAATTACGCTGATTGATCGTGATGGAAACTTTAGAAATATTTCCGCAGCTGAAGGGTTTTCAATTGAGCAAGGACTTGATATTCCGTTTTTAGTGCACAGTATTAAAAAGCTTAAAACATTTTCTCAATAGCACCTCATAATACGAGCGAGTCATTAAAACTGACTCGCTTAGTTTCTGTTATTACTCCTTTGCACTTGCTATCCCCCCAAGCTAGGTTATAGTTTTTATCATTAAAAATTATTAACTCGATCAGAATATACAAAGGATAATCATTATGTTCAGCGTTATTAATCTGATCATTACTGTCTGTATTTTATGTTTTAGCTCTTTTGCATTAGCTCAAACCACCTATTACAAATGCGTAACCCCAGAAGGGACTACCTTTTCACAATTACCTTGTAGTAACAATGCAACCGTTCATAAAATAACTGCCACCGAGCCAAAACAAGCAGGTGAAGAAATAAACTACACTAAGCAGTTAAACGAACTTGAACGCGACACCATAATTACTAACTTAGAGGCGGAGCTGCGCAGTAACCAGCATAAACTCGCTATACTTTCGCGAGAGAAAGATAGAGCTGATTTTAAACAACAACAACGCTTGAATCATATATTAAGTGCCGATGATAAAAAACGAATTAGAAAAGATATTAAAAAAACGCAAAAAAGCTTAGATAAGCAATATAAAAAAGATAAAACAGTAATTGAAAAACGAATTAAGAAATTACAAAAAAAGATTGATGCCTACCAAGCAGAGTCTAATTAACTTAAATAAATATCATCTTAATTAGCTTGGTTTTAAACATAAAATAACATACCCTTAACAACCGTAGAGTACGAACTCTAATACGTGTTTAGTGATGCAATTTCCTTTGACCCGCTTTTACAAATTAAATGGTATCCACCGGCACTTTGCTAAACACCTAAAGGCGTCAATTAAGGAGTACTGATGCAACCACGCCAAATTGCTGAGTTAATTTTAACCGGATTTAAAAAACATTACCTGCTGTTTCAAAGAACAACAGCAAAAGCACCTTATGCGTTTGCTAAAAGAGATTGGCAAGCAATCAATGATATTAGCCGCCTACGTATTAGCTATTATGATGATCGAGTTAACGAAACCACAAAAACCTTACGTGAACGCCAACAAACAGACCAGCTAAACGAAAGTTTATGGCTTGAAGTAAAAAAAATTTACCAGCATTTTTTATGTTTTCACCCGCAGGCTGAGCTTGCCGAAACATTTTATAACTCTGTATTCTGCCGCTTATACCACCGCCGCTATTTTCATAATGACTTTATTTTTGTTGAAGCGACACTCAAAGATGCGCCATCAGTGCCTGTAGAGGCTGAATATAGAAGTTACTTCCCCGTCGTGGATGGTTTAAAACCAACAATTAAACGCATTATTAACCACTTTGATTTTAAAGCCGATTTTGTCAACCTTGAGCGTGATATTCGTTTATTAGTAAAAGCGTTTTATAAGCAAGCTCCCGATACTCACCACCAGCATTGGCAAATGCGTTTTGATATATTACACACGCCGTTTTACCGCAATAAAGCCGCATACATTGTGGGGCGCGTTGTATCGCAAAGTGGCGTTCAGCCTTTTATTATTGCCGTGTTACACCATGAAGATAAAGGCCTTTATTTAGATGCCTTACTTACAAAGTCGTCGCAAATGCGGGTTATTTTTGGCTTTGCGCGAGCTTACTTTATGGTAGAAACTCATGCTCCTTCAGCGTTAGTGCGGTTTTTAAATCAACTTATGCCGAATAAAACCCTCGCCGAGCTTTACAACGCCATAGGCTTTCATAAACAAGGTAAAACTGAATTTTACCGTGAGTTTTTGAATCATTTAACTCATTCTAATGATCAATTTACCATTGCTCCAGGTACACCGGGTATGGTGATGATGGTATTCACCCTGCCCTCATTTGGTTATGTATTTAAAGTCATCAAAGATAAATTTGGCGAAAGTAAGCCATTTGGTCGCGAAACGGTATTAAAACGCTATCAACTGGTTAAAAGCCACGACCGTGTTGGCCGAATGGCTGACACCATAGAGTATTCAAACGTCGTATTTCCTTTGGCACGATTTGATAGTAACTTGTTAGCACAGTTGCACAAAACCATTGGCTCATCAATGGTAATTGAGGGTGACTGGTTAATTATAAAACACTTATATATTGAAAGACGGATGACACCGCTGAATCTGTTTTTAGAAAATGCAGACGAAAAAAGTGCCGCCGATGCCATTGAAGAGTATGGGCAGGCGCTTAAAGAAATGATTGCCGTGAATATTTTCCCTGGCGATATGCTGTTAAAGAACTTTGGTGTAAGTAAGCACAAACGGATTATTTTTTATGATTACGATGAAGTGCAATATTTAACAGACATGAACTTTAGAGCGCTACCTAAAGCAAAAAGTTATGACGATTATTTAATGGACGAACAAAGTTACTCGGTTGCACCTCAAGATGTATTTCCAGAGCAGCTATGTACCTTTGTAATGCCTAATCCAACATATAAACAATTTTTAACTAGCACGCACCCTGAATTACTTGATGTTAACTTTTGGAAACAAGCACAACAAAATATAAAAAATGGAAAGGTGAGTCATATTTATCCCTATCCTACAGCACAGCGTTTTATCCATTATTGGTAAACGTTAAGGACACACAATGAATATAAGTAAAATAGATTTAAATTTACTGGTTTACCTCGATACATTACTGCGCGAATGTAATGTTACTCGTGCTGCAAACCAGCTTAGCATTACTCAACCGGCAATGAGTAACGGACTTAAACGCCTACGCAACCTTTTTAATGATCCTATTTTAGTGCGTACCAGCGATGGTATGGTACCGACTGAGCGTGCTATTGAGTTGCAGCCTGTGATTCGTGGAATCTTGATGACCCTTGAAGAAACGCTGGCACCTAATCGTGAGTTTGAAGCTAAACAAAGTAAGCGAGTGTTTAGGATCATGGCCAGTGATTACGCGGCCAGTACCATGGCACCGCGTTTATTAGGGAAACTACACGAAGAAGCGCCCGACACCACCTTAGATATTTTAACTCCTAGTGATGTTACCTTTCACGATGTTGAAAACGGTAAAGTTGATATGGCGATTAACCGCTTTGAAAATTTACCACAATCGTTTCACCATAAACGTATTTGGAAAGATAGCTTTTGTTGTTTAGTAAAATCAGATAACCCCATTATTGAAAACTTTAGCCTAGACAGCTATTTAAAAGCTCGCCATATTTGGGTAAGTAAAACAGGCTTTGGTGTTGGTGTGGGGATGGACCCTAAAGATGTGCAAAAGCTGGGCTGGGTTGATGAGGCACTGGCGCATTTTGGTAAACACCGTAATATTGCCACTTTTACTCGTAACTATCATGTGGCTGTTCACTTAGCCAAAGAGAAAAATTTAGTTGCGACTTTGCCCTCAAAAGCGGCCAATATTTATTTAGACGATCCTGGGCTTAAAATACTGGAGCCCCCCTTTCCTATCCCGCCATTTGAACTTGATATGATATGGAGCCCTTTATTACACAGAGATGCTAGTCATATTTGGTTACGCCAAAAAGTAGCTGAAGTAGCGGATGAGCTAAAATAACTTTCTTACATACCTTAATGTAAAATTTGCTTGCTAACGCCTAGTTAGCAAGCATACCAAACTATAAAAAATAATTAAAAACCATCAAATACAAAAGCTTAAAAAACAAAACCTACTTGGAATAGCACTTGCTTGATAATGACTGTATTTTAAATTAACAGAGGTCATTATTATGAGCACCCATCAAGGACAAGAAATAAATCATATTACCGACATTATCCAAGTAATGAATAGCGGCATCGACTTTTACCAAACAGCACAAGATAAAGTACAAGACCCCGCTATAGGAGCCCTATTCCAACGTATGATTGACGCTCGTAAAGTCAGTGTGGAGAGTTTACAACCTTACGCAATTAATCAACAAGGTGAGCGCGAAGATGGCTCGTCGTTTGTTGTAGAAGCACGCCGTGCATTTACTACTTTGATTAGTAAATTTGCTAACGATAACGATCAAACCTACGTTAAAGAGCTTGAGGAAGTAGAAGACAAAACCTTAGAAGAAATTAAAGTAGCGTTGAAAAAGCCTCAGTCTCATGATTGTGAAGCAGCGTTATCAAAAGTATTACTTACTATGCAGAGCTGCCATGCTGAAATGAGTAAAATGCAAAAACATTAAGTTTAAAAACGATAAAAGGGCCTTACGGCCCTTTGGTTGTTAAATAACAATAGGAGAGTTATTCATTAAAAGCGATACTCTGCACCTACGTAGTAGTAAGCACCGTTGAAGCCAAATGGCGCTGAACGACGTGAGTACTTAAATACACCATCGCTGCTGACAATGGTGTTACCTTGAGCATCTACAATTGTGCCTGAACGTGAATTACCTATGGTGTTTTCATCTGGGTAAACATCAAATAAGTTATTTGCGCCAATATTTACTGATAAATCGTCAGTCACAAAGTAATTTACTTTGATGTCAGTTAAAATTTCAGCACCATAAGTCTGGCGGCCGCCATCTTCCACTGTGTATTCACCAAAGCGATTAAGCGATAGGTTTACGGTCCAGTCGTCGCGACGATAAAGTGCACTTAAGTTAATTCGATCTTCTGGTTGCCATTCTTCAATAATAGAAATTTCTTGATCAGAAAACACATCATCAACTGGCACGGTCTCAAGCCCAGAACCTGCAGGTGTAAATAACGACACGACATCGGTTTCTGTAAAGTTAGCCGCTAAAGTAAAATCAAGCGTGCCGCCAAGGCCTTCTGTATTCCATGTAGCCACAAAGTCGATACCTTGTGTCTCAGTGTCAGCGCCATTTAAGAAAAACTGCCCTGCACCCGCACCTGAACTTAATAACGCAGCATCAAGACTGCTTGATAAGCCTTTACCTAAGCGATTACTAATTACAATACGGTCGTCAATATCAATTGAGTAGTAATCTAGGGTTACATTAATATTATCGCTTACGTTATAAACGATACCTAAACTGCGGTTTTGAGATTTCTCTTCTGTGAGCTTAGGAATACCTAAACTTTGCGCAAGGGTTGAATCGTTTCTAAAGGTGCCCACTTCTTCAGCCACTAAGTTACCATTAGGGCCTACAACAAACTGTGTGCTGATGTTGTTAAAATACAACTGCTGCATTGAAGGTGCTCTAAAGCCTGAGCTTAGCGCACCACGAAGTGAAATATCTTCAGTTACTGACCAGTTACCGGCTAGTTTAAAGTTAACTGTATCGCCAAACCCTTTGTAATTGTCGTAACGTAACGCCCCTGAGATAATTACATCTTCAATAACGTAAGCTTCAGCGTCTAAGTAAAACGAGATCACATCACGCGACTCATCAACCGACGACGCTGGGGATGAACCACCAAAGCCTTGTGTGCCACCGGATGCGTTTTCGCTGCCAATACCACCGCTTAGCCCATCGTAAATATTAACACCGTTGTTGGTATCGTAATCGCGATATGCATATTCACTACCCTCTAAAATTCGGTACTCATCGGTACGAATTTCAGCACCCATTGCCAATGAGTAGTCATCAAAATTTTGAGTAAAATCAAGATTGATCGTTTGCAGTGATAGCTCCATGCCATAAGCATAACCTTGACGTGGAATCGTGGCGCGAATATCTGCTGCACTTAGGCCTTGATCATAACGTAAAAAATTCGCGTAAGAGCCGTTAATAGTATCGCTAGTCGTGTAGTCAATACTGTTTTCACCATAGGTGTACGATAAATCTAAGCTTGAGTCGTTATCAAATTCAGTTTTATAACCAAAGTTATATGAAATATCGTCAATCGTGGTGTTTATTTTAGGTAAAAAACCAGCTGGGATAGTTGCATCGCCATCTTGAAGTACCGGGTTACCACCTGCATTGGCATTATGGCGGAAAAATGCTGCTGATTCGTTATCACGAGTTGAATAGGTAATAAAACCGTATAGTTCACCCGCTCCTAATTCGTAGCCGGTGTTAACTGTTAAACCAAATTGTTGTGAATCAGCATCACCAATTCTGAATGTATCACGCGGTGCGGTTAATTCGCGTGGTTCACCTGCAAGCAAGGTACCATCAGAAAGTTCAGTACAGCCATAGAACTGACATGAGCCATGAAGGCCTGCACGGTTAGTTGGTGCACGATCACGGTAGTTAATAGTTGTATTTAAATAACCGTTATCACCTAAAGCAAAGCCTTTATTAAAGTCGATATTAACGGTTTCGCCATCACCTTCAGAGTACTCACCGTAGTTAACGGCCGCTTTACCACCTTCGCTGCCATCTTTTAGCACGATATTAATAACACCGGCAATTGCATCCGAACCATATTGAGCCGCAGCGCCGTCGCGCAGTACTTCAATACGTTTAATAGCTGAGGCTGGAATCGCATTCATGTCAGTACCCGCAGTACCACGACCAACGGAGGTATTAATGTGGATAATACTGGCTTGATGACGACGCTTACCATTGATCAATACCAATGTTTGATCCGGGCCAAGGCCACGTAAGGTTGCGGGTCTTAATGCATCAGTACCATCACTAATAGATGAACTTGAAAAGTTAAAAGAAGGTGCGATAGCTTGAAGCATGCGGCCAACTTCAGTTTGACCGGTATTTTCGAGTGCTTCTGCACTTAAAATATCAACGGGGACAGGTAAGTCTTCAACTGAGCGTCCTGCGACACGACTACCTACAATAGCAATTTTTTCGATGTTTTGTTCTGCGCTTTGTTCAGCGGCATTTATTCCTTGTGAATTAACTGCAAGTAAAGCAGGTAATACAGCAGCACTAACTCCTGAAAGCTTCATCATGTTGTTATCTTTCCTATTGATTTGTTTGAGTTTAATACTCAGTAAACCATTTTGATCAACAACCGCATCGAGCTCAGTCTCAGCTAACAATGCGTTTAACGCATCGAGTTGAGAATAAAATCCATATAACGAATTTGCCTGGTACTGTTTAGCAAGTTCGTACGAAAAAACCACTGTTTGTTCAGTTTGCTTGGCAAATTCAATTAAGGCTTTGTCTGCTCGTTGCGCTTTTATATCAAACTGCATCATTTGCCCCTGGATTTGATTCGCATGCACACTGATACTAAAAAACAGCGGTGCAACGAGTCCCAGCGGACTTAAATAACACGTATGGTTACTGCGCAACTTATATAAACAGTTAGCAAACAAAAATCCTCTATAGGTTTTTATCATTTTTTTAATCTTTAAATTACTTTTTACACCCTTATGAGTAACATTGATTAACAATGGCGTGATTTTCATTACCATTACCTATGATTTTTTTTGATATTTTAAACTAACAACATGCTCGCCTAAACGTTCATGCTCAATTGAAAAATTATTTTGTAAGCTCTCTAACAGCCCTGCAACATCACCTGCTTTGAAGACGCCAGCCACTTTAATGCGCGCTAATTCATCAGATGATAATTCAAACCGCGTGGCGGTATAACGGCTAACCTCGTTTAAGGCATCAACCAACTGTTCACCATTAAAAATCAACATGCCATTTTGCCAAGCTAAATCACGTTGTACGTCATCAACCGATAACTGTGTGATTGGTTTTGTAACGCTTTGTTCAATAACTGCTTTTTCACCTGATATCACAATGTTGGCATTGATTTTGCGGATTTCTTGGTTACTGTTGCTCGCTTGCTGATACGCTTTAAAATCGTCAGCATTAACAGCAACACTGGGATCGGTGATCATCACTTTACCTTCAGTGACTACCAATTCGAGATCAGAAGAGGTATTGCGCTGCACATTAAATACGGTACCAAGAGCGGTAAAGCTTTTATCCCCCGCCATAACACTAAACGGGCGTGATGCATCTTTAGCTACATTAAAACGCCCTTCTCCACGGCTTAGTAATAACTGTCTACGTCCTTGGCTATAAGCGACTTCCAATGAACTATTGGTATTAAGCTGAACTATTGTGCCATCTGGTAAAACATAGGTTGCTTGCTCGCCAACCTTTGTTTTATAAATTTTTGTGTAATTTACTTTAGCTAAATTTTGGTTAAAGTTGCTCCCCATGTTCAGCAAAAAGTAGCTGCACATCATTAAAGCTGCAACAACACTTGCCGCAATACCATATACATAGGAAGGCTTTGTTTTAATGCCTGCAGAGTGCTTATTAGGAAACAATACGCTGAGCTCGTTAAGCACACTTAAGTCATCCCATAATTGTGCTAATTCATATACCGCATTCTGATGAGCCGTGCTTTGTAACATCCAAAGTTTGAATTGCTCTTGCTCTTGTATATTTAAGCCACGATCAATCGCACTTATCCATTGCGATGCTTTTTCTAAGATTAATTCTTTTGAAGTAAATTGATGGATGTTACTCATTTTACTGCCCTCACTATGTTCGCACTTTGTTGGCAATGCTCACTCTCATCTTGCACTTGATCGCGCATATATAGCATGGTGTTTAGTAGCCCCTTAGCAATGTGCTTTTCTACCGTACTTTGACTTAGCTGCATTTGCTGTGCGATCTCTTTTTGGCTCATCCCATATACTTTTTTTAATATAAAACATTTTCTCACTACAGGGCTTAGCTGCTCAGTAGCACGACAAAATAGTAAAAAACGTTCTTTGGAGGTGTATTCATCTTCTAATTGCATTGATTTAAGCAATTTAGGAAGTTCAGTTTCGTGATTTAAAGGAGTACTAAATTTATTATCCCATTTAGCTATATGATTTAGGGCGAGATGTTTAGCTGTTTTCAACATATAGCTGCGGGTGTATTGAATATCTTGTTTTAGCTCTGCTTCATAACTTTTAACAAAGGTTTCTTGAACAATATCATCAACATCGTCAGGTAACACAATTTTAGACACAAAGCGCCGCAGTTGCGTGGATATATCTGAGAATGTACTGGCTAATTTAATTCCTCGAGCCACGTGGGTAGTCCCTTGTTATTATTATTACGGTAAGATTACGAGTTTTATGGTTAATTACAAGGCATTTTGTTAATTATTGGTTATTTATTAGTTGCGAATATACGTACTCAGTATAAATGTATTAATATTTATTATATTCTTAATCATTATGGCTGTATTAAAAGTAGCACCCCTAGCGTTTTTATAGTGAAGCCAAACCCTTATTTAGCTTAATTTTTATTGGGTTGCTGTGTAGTAATTTAATAACCGCAACGCTACTATTAACGGATAGAGGCTAGGAGTTAAAAATGAATAATCAAAAATTAGCTGATTTTGAGCTTTACTTTCAAATTGAAGAGAGCAATCGCGTCAATCTATTTGCCGTAGATGACGCAGTGGTACCAAAAAGTTTGGCTGAACTAGACGCAGATATTCCGCCTTTATTTAAACTTGCTAACGAAGTCAGTAGTTTAGATCAAAGCGCTTTAGGCCCTTTGCGTAACTTAGGAGATATTGCCCAAGAACTGACGACGTTTTTACAAGCCCAGTCGCGTAAGATAGATTTGATCATGAGCCATATTTTAGCTTCAGAACAACCTGAAGATAACTCAATTTATTGCGATAGTTATGGCGGCGGCGGAATTAAGTTTACCAGTGAACATTTGTACACATTAGGTCAGAAATTTCGTACCAAACTGTTTTTACAGCATGAAGCCTCTGCGGTGTATTGTTATAGCGAAGTTGTTGCTATAGAAAAACAAGACAATGAGCATTACCAGTATACCCTGCTATTCGTATCAATAAGAGACAGTGATCAAGAGTTGGTTGTTAGAGCCAGTTTACATGCGCAAACACGCCAACTTAAAAAGCGCCAACAACTTGAAAAAGCGAAAGAGAGTTCAAACGAGTAACACGAGTGTTTATTTACCTGTTTAAATCGCTTTAAATTGTAGTTCAAACGTTTATTTAAAAGTGACTTAGCTGTAATTGAACTGCTAAACTAGCCCCATCTTTATTTGTATTAAAAATCCATGAACTTTAGACTTTTACCTGAATGGGCCGAGCAAGATGCAGTTATGCTTACATGGCCTCATAAAAATACCGATTGGGCTGATAATTTAGCACGTGTTGAACCCGTTTATATTGAACTTGCAAAACATATTACCGCGCAACAAGCCTTAGTGATTGTAGCTCATGATGAAATATTAAAAACCCACATTAACTCATTACTAAATGATGCTGGTATTGAGCAGACCCGTGTATATTTTGTTATTACTCCCACTAACGATACGTGGGCGCGCGACCATGGCCCACTTACGTGCAGCGCTATAGAAAAGCCAGATCAACTAAAAGTCTACGACTTTACCTTTAATGGCTGGGGTAATAAGTTTGAAAGTGCCCTTGATAATCAAATAAATCACATATTAGTTAAACAGCTAAGCAATATAAACAACCAGTATCAAGCCCTCGATATGGTACTTGAAGGCGGTGGTATTGAAATAAATGAACACGGTGTATTGCTAACAACCAGCGAGTGTTTACTGAATAGAAATCGTAACCCTAATTTAACGCCAAGTGACATAGAAGTTCTTTTAAAAGCGCACTTAGGGGCAACACGTTTTTTATGGGTTGATCATGGTTATTTAGCGGGTGACGACACCGATAGCCACATTGATACGCTAGTGCGCTTTGCGCCTAATAACACCCTTGTGTATGTAAAATGTGACGATGAAAGCGATGAGCATTTTAGCGCGCTAGATGCCATGGAAAAACAACTAAAAAGCTTTAAAACAGCTGATAACACCCCATATAAGCTAATTGAGTTACCGTGGCCAAAAGCCGTGTATGATGATGAAAATACGCGTCTACCCGCCACCTATGCAAATTACTTAATTATTAATAATACGGTATTAGTGCCTACTTATGACGATGCAAGCGACCAACACGCTTTAACGCAAGTTCAAAAGGCATACCCAGAGCACACAATTATTGGTGTAAATTGTTTACCTATTATTGAGCAATTTGGCAGTCTTCACTGCATTACAATGCAATTACCCCGTGGATTTTTAGCTGGAGCAGCACAATGACAAGCCCTGCACATTTATCAGTTGCCTTAGTGCAACAAAGCAACAGTGACAACGCTGAACATAACATTGAAAAGTCAATTGCGGGCATTCGCGATGCAGCAAGTAAAGGCGCGCAACTTGTTGTACTTCAAGAATTACACCGTAGTTTATATTTTTGCCAAACCGAAGACGTTGATGTATTTGATTTGGCCGAAACAATACCAGGCCCAAGTAGTAATATTTTAGGTGAACTCGCCAAAGAGCTTGGTATTGTGATTGTAGCGTCATTATTTGAAAAACGTGCTACGGGCCTTTACCACAATACCGCCGTGGTGCTTGAAAAAGACGGCAGCATTGCAGGTAAATACCGTAAAATGCATATTCCAGACGACCCTGGGTTTTATGAAAAATTTTACTTTACTCCTGGGGACTTAGGCTTTGAGCCTATTCAAACCTCTGTAGGTAAACTAGGTGTACTGGTATGTTGGGATCAATGGTTTCCTGAAGCCGCGCGCTTAATGGCAATGGCCGGTGCTGAGCTTTTAATTTACCCAACAGCTATTGGCTGGGATCCTCGCGATGATAAAGACGAGCAAACCCGCCAAAAAGAAGCTTGGGTTATTTCACAGCGAGCGCATGCGGTTGCTAATGGCGTTCCGGTGATTAGTTGTAACCGGGTTGGTCATGAAAGCGACCCGAGCGGTCAAAGTGACGGTATTCAATTTTGGGGTAACTCGTTTATTGCAGGCCCTCAAGGTGAAATGTTGGCAGAGGCTGATAACCAAAATGAACAAATATTAATGGTAAAACTTGATCAAAAACGCAGCGAGAACGTAAGACGTATCTGGCCGTATTTACGCGACCGTAGAATTGATCATTATCAAGATTTAACAAAAATTTACCGTGACTGAATAATAGTGTGGCTCTTACTCGTTAAGAGCCTAATTTAATGGAGTAATTAATGGCGTTTGAGCAATGGGCAGCCTTGCCTTGGGTAAAATCTCAAAAAGATAAAATTCAATGGGGCGAACTTTTAGGCAGTGGCTTAAGCATTGCTATTGCACAAGGTGTAAAACAGCAAGATAACTTGGTGTTAATTGTTACCCCTGATACACCAAGTGCTCTGCGCCTTGAAACAGAATTAGAGTACTTGCTGCCTGATAACCCAGTAATGGTTTTTCCAGATTGGGAAACATTGCCTTATGATCACTTCTCTCCCCACCAAGATATTATTTCAGCACGTTTAGCAACACTCAATACACTGAAAAAAGAGCAACAAAGCGTGCTCATTGTGCCGGTATCAACCTTGATGCTGCGTACTGCCCCAGCATCATTTATATACGGCTCAACGCTGAACTTTAAAGTAGGCGATAGATTAGACACCCATGCCCTGCGAGAAAATTTAGAGCAAGCGGGTTACTTACATGTGCAACAAGTCATGGAACATGGCGAATATGCCATACGCGGCTCTATTGTTGATTTATACCCCATGGGGAGTAAGCATCCATTTAGGCTCGACTTTTTTGATGATGAGCTAGATACCATCCGTTTATTTGATGTGGAAACTCAGCGCTCAGACGAAAAAGTAGACAAAATTGAGCTACTGCCTGCTCATGAGTTCCCTACTAACGAATCAGATATTGAACGTTTCAGAATAAGCTATCGTGAAAAATTTGGCGCAAGTGCTGAGCAAGACTCAGTCTACATGCAGGTCAGCAAAGGCAATTGGCCAGCAGGTATAGAATATTACATGCCGCTGTTTTTTGAAGGCTTAGCAACCATTTTTGACTACTTGCCTGACTCAACAACGGTCATGCAGTTAGGGGATTTAGAGCATGCAGCGGATAACTTTTGGCACGATGTTAATGTGCGTTATGAGAACCGCCGTGTAGATCCTCTGCGTCCACTATTACCGCCCGATGAATTATATCAGCCAATTAATGAGCTGTTTTCCAATTTAGGCAATTATGGCCGCATTCGCCTATCGCAAGCAAAGCTAGGCACTAAAGCAGGTAATAAAAATCTCGCAGTTAATGAATTGCCCAATGTACGCATCGATCATAAACAACATCAACCCTACGATGCATTTATAAATTATGTGGCAGAACAAAAAAAGAAAAAAGGCCGAGTTGTCATCAGTGTTGAGTCGGACGGTCGACGCGAATCATTACTGAGTATATTAAAACCTAGCGGCTTAAAATTTAAAGAATTTGATAGCTTTGAGCAGTTTACCAACAGCAGTAATGACGTTGGTTTAATTGTCAGTCCGCTTGAGCAAAGTGTGGTGCTTAGCACTAAACCAAGTTTGAGCATTATTACCGAGCAAGAATTGCTTGGGATCAAAGTATCACAACGCAGACGTCGTAAGCACAAGTATGAAGCAAGCCAAGACGCGTTAATTCGTAACTTAGCAGAGCTTAAAGAAGGCCAACCAGTTGTGCACCTTGACCATGGTGTGGGCCGTTATCAAGGGCTGCAAACGATTGATGCCGCCGGTGTGGTGACTGAATTTGTAACTATTACTTATGCAGGTGAAGCAAAGCTTTATGTGCCGGTATCGGCACTTCATATGCTTAGTCGTTATTCTGGAGGTGAAGAGGCCAGTGCGCCACTGCATAAGCTCGGCTCTGATGCCTGGGATAAAGCGAAAAAGCGCGCCGCCGAAAAAGTACGTGATGTAGCCGCAGAGTTACTCGACATATATGCACAACGCCAAGCTAAGCCGGGTAATAAGTTTACGCTTGATGGCCAAGCTTATCGCCAATTTAGCGATAGCTTCCCGTTTGAAGAAACGGATGATCAACGTAACGCCATTGAAGCTGTACTTGGTGACATGCAGTCAAAACAAGCCATGGATCGCTTAGTATGTGGTGATGTAGGTTTTGGTAAGACCGAAGTAGCTATGCGTGCAGCCTTTGTAGCAGTTAACGATAATAAGCAGGTGGCTATTTTAGTCCCTACCACCCTACTTGCTCAGCAACACTACGATAATTTTAAAGACCGCTTTGCTGATTTTCCAATTGAAGTGGGTGTGCTGTCGCGTTTTAATTCGACCAAAGAGCAAAAAGAAACCCTTGAAAGAATGAGTGATGGCAAGCTAGATGTGGTTATTGGCACTCATAAATTGATTCAACAAGATATCAACTTTAAAGATTTAGGCCTGTTAATTGTTGATGAAGAACACCGATTTGGGGTTCGTCAAAAAGAAAAAATTAAAGCCCTGAGAGCTGATGTAGACATACTCACTCTGACCGCTACGCCTATTCCGCGTACATTAAACATGGCGATGAGTGGCATGCGCGATTTATCAATTATTGCCACTCCACCGGCTAAACGTTTAGCGGTTAAGACCTTTGTACGCCAACGCGACGAAGAGCTTATTCGCGAAGCGGTACTGCGTGAAATTAAACGTGGCGGCCAAGTATACTTTTTACATAACAACGTAGAAACCATTGAACGTGTCGCTCAAGAAATTAGCGAATGGGTGCCAGAAGCAACAGTAACCTCTGCACATGGTCAAATGCGAGAGCAAGAGCTTGAGCAAATAATGACTGATTTTTATCATCAAAAATACAATGTTCTTGTGTGTACCACGATTATTGAGACCGGTATTGATGTGCCCACAGCAAACACCATAATTATGGATAGAGCCGATAAACTTGGTCTTGCTCAGCTACACCAATTACGCGGACGTGTAGGTAGAAGCCATCACCAAGCCTATGCTTATTTACTTACCGGCAACCCTAAGGCACTCTCTAAAGATGCGAAAAAACGTTTAGACGCGATTGCATCACTGGAAGATTTAGGTGCAGGCTTTGCCTTAGCAACTCATGATTTAGAAATTCGTGGTGCGGGTGAGTTATTAGGCGATGATCAATCAGGGCAAATGCAAACCATTGGCTTTAATTTATACATGGAAATGCTTGAGCAGGCCGTTAACGCGCTTAAAAATGGTCAAGAGCCAACTCTTGAAAATCTATTACAAAAACAAACAGAAGTAGACTTAAAGTTACCTGCCTTGTTACCTGATGATTATATTCATGATGTTAACGCGCGTTTAGGTATGTACAAGCGAGTAGCAAGTTGTGCTAACCTTGCTGATATTGATGAGCTTCAAGTTGAATTAATAGACCGCTTTGGTTTATTACCCGATGCAGCTAAAAACTTATTTAGTTTACAACAACTAAAGATGCAAGCGAGTAATCTAGGCATAACCAAAATAGAGGCTAACCCGAAAGGGGGCTACTTTGAGTTTAGTCAAAATACTAAGGTTAATCCTAGCTTCATTATTGGTTTGATACAAAGTGCGCAACATATTTATAAGATGGATGGCGCAAATAAATTACGCTTTGCCATTAGCGAGGCGAATGCCCGTGAACGCTTAAAAATGATCACTGCTATGATTGCAGATTTCGAAAAAAAGGTTAGCCATTAATGTTGCTGAAAAAATCGCTGGTTGTTTTATGCTGCTTGTTTAGTAGTACTGCATTTGCAGAGCGTTGGTTTGAAGTAGAAGTGTTGATATTTAAACAACGCCCTGCTCCATACCTACAAGAAGACTTTAGCTTAAAGCACGACGCTATAGAAGATAAAAATACCTTAGATTTACTAAGCCCTGTTTATAAAAAACAAGCAATGGACGCGTGTATAAATGGCGATCCGCGTTTTCAAAAACGTTCCTTTGCTGACACTCTAGTCAACTCAAATCCTCAGTCAGCAGCGTGTAACGACAGCATTGATTATGTAAAAAGTTACGATGTGTTACCAGTAATACCTCAAGCACCTGCACAAGAGACGATGGAGCAAACTTACCTGTTAGCCCCTGAGCAATTGCAGTTTCAATCACAACGCCAAGCTCTAAACCGCAAAGGACTAACTCCTTTATTGCATACCGGGTGGCGTTTTGAGGGTGCGAGCAAGTCACGCTCGCCTAGCATTCATTTGTTTGCAGGCAGCCAATTAAAAAACAATATAAACACTGCGATTAGTTACGCCAATTCTGATTTTATTAGCTTAATAAATAGACCTGAGCCACTATTTGACGAAGCTCAATCTTCCGACATGAAATGGGAGTTAGATGGGCTATTTAAAATACACTTGCGCCATTACTTATTTATTAATGCACACTTTGATATAAGTGAAAAACGTGACAATGGCGATCTAGAGTCAGCCCGTTTTTCACAGTTTAGACGGGTGTTTAGTGAAGACATTCATTATTTTGATCACCCTCGTATGGGGATGATTGTACAAATTCGAAAATTTAACCATTAACAGTATTTAGGGTCTGTTGACCTTTGCAAATTTAACCTTGGAAGATCAACAGACCCCAATCAAAGGAAAATAACAATGAAAAAATTACTTATTATTGCAGCGGCACTGAGTCTTGCTGCTTGTTCAAAAGTAAACTTAGAAAATTATGAAAAGATTAAAATTGGTATGGACAAAACAGAAGTTGAAGCTCTTTTAGGCAGTGCTGATAATTGTGTAGAAAAAACACTGCATACTAGTTGTACTTGGGGTAATGACGCTAAAAACATCGAAATTACCTTAGTATCAGACAAAGTAACGCTATACAGCAAAAAAGGGCTAACGGATAAATAAGGGTAATAAAGGAATAACCGGTGTTATTCCTCTTTTTTAGTGTCACTGGTGTAAATTAGCTCTATATTAACAATTTTACTGCGATTTAAAGTGATTTTATAGCGTTGATACAGCGCATTATCAGATTCGGTTAAAACCAATACCATATTTAATTGGTAGCGTCTTTCCACTCCCTGCTTAGAAATTTTATTATTTTCTAAATGGTAGAGCTTCCCTTCCCCCTTTTTTAAATAACGTGCAAACGGTGCAAGATTAAATTGCAGTGTTTGCTGTAAGCTATCGTAGCCTGGCAAAAATTCTTTAGCACTGACCCGCGTTTCACTAGCAAAATGCAGCCATTGCGCCGCCTGTTTATTTTGCTGACGACGCTTAGAGAAAATTTTCCTCACTTCTTTAGGGATTTTTTTAAACCGCGTGTATTCTAACCAAATAAACTGACTGGCTACTTTATCTTTTGTAATACTGTTTTTAAAAATAAAGCGCCATTTTGGACGTCCCCGCACAATAGCACGCCAAATAATACGGGTAATATCTTCTTTAAATATTTCTCTCAGCCCGTAAATAACCCCTAAAATTAAAATCAATGAAGCGGTTATTTCAGTAAAGGTAGAACGCGCATTGAGTATTACTACCATCACAAAGGCCATTATAACAGCCGTTACAGAGCCTTTTACCAAACGTTTTAAATAACTATTAAGATAGCGTGTTTGGCGCTGTAAAATCACTCCATGCTCTATTAAACGCTGTAATAGGCGCATTTTATTGGTAATTCTGTTGGCATCTTTAAGTGTCGAGTCAGAATTATATTGTTGCTCTGCCCGGTACTCACTCTCTGACTTACAAAAGTTTAATAAGTCATTTCGCTCTTTAGCGTGATCGCTACTACGCGGCCCTTCATCAAGCAGCTTTAAAAACGTTTGTTCAATCTGCCAGCTTAGGTAGTTATCAGCATTGGTATAAAACGGGATCAGCTTTTCGTTATCAGGGGTGTAACGTCTGAGTTTTCGAAGTAGACTTTGGCTTTGCTCGCAAAGCTCCATAGCCCGTTGATAAAACTCATCGCTCTCTTGAATTTTTAACGCATCTTTAATATCAGCATCAATAGCAAGGCGTACTTGGTAACAATATAAATTTAGATTTTGTCGGTAATCTTGTTGCTCCCCTTTGTTTTTACTCACAAAGCGGCTTCGTACCAATGGAAGATGAATATTATTAGCGTTGTAGGCTACAAAAGATTTAAATTGGTTATTAAAGTAAGACTCTTCGCTAAGGGTTTGAGCATTAATACCCATTTCATTTGGGATGGAAAAATAAAGATCGAGACGCTGCTCTGCACGCGGTGATAATTGCGGTTCAATAACAAACGATAAATTTTCGTCTTGCTTTAACAATGATGCCTCCTTTGGTTATCTACCTGAGTTTACGTGCCTCTTTAATTTTGTTCAACAAAAAAGGCCTAGTAAATACTAGGCCTTTTAATGGTTCTAATTAGTTAAAATTAGAATTTAACGTTTACACCTGCGAAGAAACGACGACCTAGTACATCGTATGTGTACGGGTCAGTATTTGAATCGTTATTACCTGTGTAGTAAGGAGGTTGCTTATCAAACAAGTTGTTTACACCTGCAGATAAAGTTACTGTGTCATTCACTAAGTAATTACCGCTGATATCATGGTAAACTACTGTTGGAGTGCTTGGTGCATAACAAGAATCTTCTTTTCCGATACATGCGAAGCTATCCATACCAGCTATGTAACGAGCTTGGTATTGTGCATCCCAGTTATCGCCTGCAACACTTACAGTTAAGTTAGATTTAAAGTCAGCATATCCACCCGTTCCTGATGTAATAATACCTGCATAGTCAACTGGGTCACCAGTAACTTCTACAACATATTCATCTAAGTAAGTTGTGTCTAAGCTTGTTTTCCAGTTCAGGCCAGCCGCTTCAAAGCTGTATGCAAGATTTAAATCAACCCCAGATGTTTTTTCAGAACCAACGTTTTGTAATTGATTATTGAATTTAACACGGCCAGTTGCATCCATAGATACGCCTGCTGACTGACAAAGTGCAGTGCTAGCATTTGCACCATTATTTAAACACTGATCAACAATATATTGGCTATCTACTTTAGTGATTGCATTTTCAATATCGATTTCATAGTAATCAAGCGTCATTGAGAAGCCGTCAAGCCATTGTGGCTCGTATACGACACCAGCAGTTAAAGTATCTGCTTCTTCAGGAGTAAGTGAATCATTACCACCCACAGTTACTTCTGCTTGGTCTTGAGCACCTGGATAATCAATTTGGTCAAACGATGGTGAATTGCCAGAGTACAACTCAGAAACCGTTGGCGCACGGAATGCTGTTGAAACGACGCTACGTAGCATTAGTTCATCATTTACTTTCCAAGTAAGACCTAGTTTCCAAGTCTCATCTGAACCAAATGTGCTGTAATCAAATGCACGAATAGCTGCACTTAATTCAACATTTTGTGCAAGAGGAGCATCTGCTAGTAGAGGTATAGCAAATTCAACATAAGCTTCGTTTACGTCAAAACCGCCGGCTGTTGGCTCAACCATAGGGTCGTTTGCAAGGCCTTGTGCAGTTAAAGAGTCAGGTGTAAACCATGCTTTTTCTTGACGACGCTCTATGCCTGCAGCAAATGCAGAGTAACCTGCTGGTAATTCGAATAACTCACCCGATACAGATGCTGAAAGAATAAACAGCTGGCTTCCGCCGTTATTAACTTCAGTGTACACATTTTTGCGGAAATCTTCAGAAACCCAAGCTGATTGATCAAGTGGGTTAAATTTACCTTCAAGGATTTGATCTTGAATAGCACCCATATTGTGTAAGTTGCTTAGCTTGTCAACAGAGTCATTACGGCCGAAGTTCGCTGACACGTCCCAAGAGTAATCACCAACAAAACCTTCAGCACCAACTACTGCACGAACAGTATCAACTGATTGTTCAAAGTAACGCGCGCCAGTGTCAGACATACGACGGCCGTAAGAAATTGCATCACCATTTACGTAATTCGTTTCTTGTGTGATGTAATTACCATCAGCATCTTTATCTAAATAGCCGTCACCATCTAAATCAACACGCTTATCATAGCTTTGACTTAATAATGAGTTACCCATAGTCGCAGTGTCGTACTCAAAATCAAACCAAACTGGCTGTGGTGCCATCTGTTGCTCTGACCAACGCTTAGTATAAGTAAACTCAGCAAATACGCTCGTGTCATCAGATAGTTCGTATGTAGCGATACCTGTTAAGTTTAAACGCTCCATTGGCGTGTAAAGGTAGCTTGCTGGTGAATAGTTATAAGCATCTTCATTAGTATAACGATGGTAATCGCCACCACGTCCTGTTACACCATTATCATTGATTAGAGATACTTGTATTTCTTCACCTTTAGCATCAAGGATAGTCCCTTTCTCGCTTGTACCATTCCAGATATGACCACCTTCATTGTATGAAGAACCAGTGCAATATAAACCGTTAGCACCTTCAGCAATTGGGCAGTTTGAGAAATCACGATCAGCTTGAGATGCTTTACCACGATCAGTGTATTGCATGCCGATAACAATGTTACCTTTATCGAATGAGCTACCAACAGTGAAATCAATTGAGTTCTCTGTTGCGTCACCTTCACCAGTAATTGCTGAATTAACATTCATGTCTAGGCCTTCAAAATTATCTTTTAGGATAATATTTACTACGCCAGCAACTGCATCAGTACCATAAACTGCAGAAGCGCCATCTTTTAGTACTTCCACTGATTTGATCATAGAAACAGGGATTGTATTTAAGTCAACAGTTGATGCAGCACCAGTACCCGATGCAATCATGCGACGACCGTTTACAAGTACTAGAGTACGACTTGAACCCAGACCGCGAAGGTCTATGCGGGCATTACCACCAGAACCATTATTAACGCCTGGGTTTGTCATTGCACCGCCTGTAGCGGTCATTTTCTGTAATACGCTATCAATACTTGTAGCGCCCATTGCTTTGATGTCGTCTGCACCGATAAGTGTAACAGGGCTTGCGTTTTCCATATCTGAACGCTTGATACGAGAACCCGTTACTTGAATTTTTTCAATTGACTTTGCTGCTTCGTCTGCAGCTAAAACCTGAACACTTGAGAACATTGGGATTGCTGCAATAACAGCTAAACCAAGAGTTGATTTTTTCATGAATGAACCCTACTTGTTGAATTTACCTAAATTGGCAACACTCACTTTTATGAGATTTTTGAGTGAGCGGGAGCAACTTAGGCGCCCTTAACTGAATGAAAACTTAACAACAGAGCAATAAAAGATCACCCTTATTTGAATGTACATAAAAAAGGTACAGTTGTTAACCATTGTTTCATTGTTAATTAATAAAAACACTTAAAAATCAATTGCTAAAGCAATCTTAATCACATAAAAAACACACGTGAAATCAAATATGTTGAGTTTGTAATCAAATGTAATTATCAGGGTAATGTGCCCTAAACAGGAAAATTAACATGTTAATCACAGATCGTTATTAAAACGGTAAAACTAGGTGTTAATTACTAACCATATTTATGCAAGTAGATTGTTTATTTAGTCTGAATAATTTTGCTATATGCTTTAACCAGGTAAATTTTATGCTTATAGTGGATTACGAGCTCACTACACATTAATAAAAAACAGCTGTTAAATCGACGAGGGCTTTATAAATGTATTTGTGAGTAATAAAGGATGGCTATAATCTTTAAAGCAAGTAGATGTGTAAAAGGGATACTTATTTATTAAGTTAAAATACTTACACTAACAGACGTGCTTCAGTTTCAGGTAACTACTACATGTTAGGTAAAGGACAATTGGCTTTGCCACTAGAGTTATACGGAAATAGCGTAGTTGAAAAACTACACCATAGTAAAAACTTTCAATAAGTGACGTTAAAATAGTAATCAACATTACTACTTATGCCAGTATTTTTATTGCTAGTAGTAAGTACAAGCTTCCACACCATATTTTGCTCTGAGCAAATCCCAACCATAGTATCGGCCAACCAAATATTCCCTTGCTCGATAAACTGCAATGGAATGTAACCCATATACATAGTTACCCCCTCCAATTTAGCCGCTGTTATTGTTAGATCATTAGGTAAGTGAGCATAAATTGAAAACGATGTCTCTGGTGATAAGATTTCTTCGCTTAACCAAACCTTAACTTGATTTTCAAAATGACATGGTTTGTTATTTTTACACTCGGTTTGCGATTGGCTTACTTTTGCTGTTGATGTTGATCCAGAAAAGTCACAACCTAGTAAAAATAATAGAAAAGAAAGTAAGCATACTCTATATATATACATGCAGGTTCTCAAATATCTAATGTATGGGCCCAACATTTAGGGCAAGTTGGTTGATTATCGGCTTTAATGAGTGAGTAAGGTACAAATCACCTCAAAAAATAGACAGCAACTCAATAAAGTTTGATTGATGTCATATTATTACGCAATTGACCTATCTTTTTAAGGCCAAAAAATTTATCATTTCAACCGCAAAAAAAACAAGTATTTCTTGAGATTATTATCTTTAACAACCACATATTGTGGGGTTTGGATAGTATACTTTGGAATAATAGTAGGTCCTACTTTAACAAGTAGGTAATTCATTTCTAAACGCATTTATTGCAGCGGAAGCCAGAAAATGAGCCAAACAGTAGCATCACAAACTGAGTACAATTATAAAGTTGTACGCCAATTCGCTATTATGACAGTGATTTGGGGCATCGTTGGCATGGGTATTGGGGTTCTGATTGCTGCCCAACTAGCTTGGCCAGCACTTAACTTTGACACACCATGGTTAACTTACTCTCGACTTCGTCCGTTACACACGAACGCAGTAATTTTCGCATTTGGTACAAGTGCTCTTTTTGCGACGTCTTATTACGTCGTACAACGCACATGTCAAACGCGCCTTCTTTCAGATAAATTAGCCGCCTTCACCTTTTGGGGTTGGCAGTTAGTGATTGTTCTAGCAGCAATTACTCTACCTATGGGTATTTCAAGTTCTAAAGAGTATGCAGAACTTGAGTGGCCTATCGATATCTTAATTGCTGTTGTTTGGGTAACGTACGCTGTTGTATTTATGGGCACTATTGCTAAACGTAAAGTGGCTCATATTTATGTAGCTAACTGGTTCTATGCTGGTTTCATTATTACTGTTGCAGTACTTCATATTGTTAACAGCATGGCTGTTCCTGTCTCACTAACTAAATCATACTCAATTTACGCTGGTGCGGTTGATGCAATGGTTCAGTGGTGGTACGGACACAACGCTGTAGGTTTCCTTCTTACTGCTGGTTTCTTAGGTATGATGTATTACTTTGTACCAAAGCAAGCAGGTCGTCCAGTTTACTCATACCGTTTATCGGTTGTTCACTTTTGGGCTCTTATCTCGCTTTACATTTGGGCAGGCCCTCACCACCTTCACTACACTGCGCTTCCTGATTGGACGCAAAGCTTAGGTATGGTGATGTCTATTATCTTATTTGTACCGTCTTGGGGTGGTATGATCAACGGTATTATGACGCTTTCAGGTGCATGGCATAAGCTACGTACTGATCCGGTACTTCGTTTCTTAGTTGTTTCATTGTCTTTCTACGGTATGTCGACATTTGAAGGCCCAATGATGGCAATTAAATCTGTAAATGCGTTATCGCACTACACAGATTGGACTGTAGGTCACGTACACTCAGGTGCATTAGGTTGGGTTGCAATGATTTCTATCGGTGCTATCTACCACCTTATTCCTGCGTTATTCTCGCAAGGTCGTATGTACAGCATTAAATTAATCAATACACACTTCTGGTTACACACTGTGGGTGTTGTTTTATACATTGTTGCAATGTGGATTTCAGGTGTAATGCAAGGCCTAATGTGGCGTGCAGTTAACTCTGACGGTACATTAATGTACAGCTTTGTTCAGTCGTTAGAAGCCTCTCATCCTTTCTATGTTATGCGTTTCTTAGGCGGTGTATTCATCGTTACAGGTATGCTGGTTATGGCTTATAACGTTTATCGTACAGTTTCAGCGAAAAATAACTCGCTAGAACTTGATGAACAAGCGCAGTTAGCATAACGGAGTCAGATAATGAGCAATAAAAATTCGCAAAATAAACACGAAATTATCGAGAAAAATATCGGCCTTATGGCCATCTTGACTGTTTTCGCAATCAGCTTTGGTGCATTGGTAGAAATTACTCCGCTAATGTTCCAAGACGACACAACTAAACCAGTTGATGGGTTACGCCCGTTAAATGCGCTAGAGTTTGAAGGTCGTGACATTTATGTGCGTGAAGGTTGCGCTAACTGTCACTCACAGATGATCCGTCCATTTCGTGATGAAGTTGAGCGCTATGGTCACTACTCTGTAGCGGGCGAGTCAGTATGGGATCACCCTTTCCTTTGGGGTTCTAAACGTACTGGTCCTGACCTTGCACGTGTAGGTAAGCGTTACTCAGATGATTGGCATTATGCTCACTTAGTTGACCCACGCGCCGTGGTTCCTGAGTCGAATATGCCAGGCTTCCCTTGGTTAGCAGAGAACACGCTTGATACAAGCTTAACTCTGAAAAAGCTACAAATTTTCCGTGACACGTTTGCTATTAACCCAGAAAACCCAAAACACCCGGGTTTAGGTTATGGCAGTGACGAGGAATTAATCGCTGACATTGCTAAAGTTGACGCAATGAATGACGGTAAAGGTGCAACAGAAATGCAAGCCCTTATTGCTTATTTGCAACAACTTGGCACACATTTGAAGTAGATTATTATGGACTACGGGACATACAGAGGCATTTTGACTCTGGTAATTTTAGTATTATTTATTGTGATTGTTGGATGGGCATATAGCAAGCGTAGTAAAAGTCGTTTTAAAGACGCTGCTAATGTCATATTTGAAGATGAAAAAAAACACAACAATACACTCTCTAACGAGGAAAAGGGGTCTGAGAAATGACTAGCTTTTGGAGTATATGGGTTATTGTATTAACCCTTGCATGCTTAATCATTATCTTTGGTCTACTAGTTTGGAACTTAAAAAACTATGTAGGTGTAAAAGAAGGTGAAAGCTGTGGACATGAGTTTGACGGCATTGAAGAATTAAACAATCCACTACCAAAATGGTGGACTTACATGTTCTTCGCAACGTTTGTATGGTCTGTTTATTACTTAGCAGCATACCCAGGTTTAGGTAACTGGGAAGGCTTAGCAAAGTGGACCAGCTCAAACCAAGGTGTTACTTCTTTAACTGAATCGAAAGAAGCAGTCATTGATGCTAAAGAAGATGGCCGCTTTGTAAAGCTAGATGCAGAATATCGCGCTGCTGAAGAGCGTTTTGGCCCAATTTTCAATGAATTGGCACAAATCCCTGTTACTGATTTAGTAGAGTCTAAGTTTGCTGGTGATGCAGCACAACAAGTAGCACTAGAGAACGGTACTAAGCATGAGCAAACGCAAGGTCAACTAGCGGTTGAAATTGGTCAGCGCTTATTTGCTCAAAACTGTGCACAGTGTCATGGCTCTGATGCTCGAGGTGGTACTGGCTTCCCTAACCTAACAGATAAAGATTGGTTATACGGTGGTACACCTGACAAAATCAGAGAAACATTACTTTTAGGCCGTGTTGCAGCAATGCCACCTTGGGGTGATGCATTAGGCGAGCAAGGCGTTAAAGAAATGACAGCTTATGTACTTAGCCTATCTGGTCGTACTGTTAACCAAAAAGATGCAGATGCAGGTAAAGCGAAATTCGCGATGTGTGCAGCATGTCATGGTGCAGATGGTAAAGGTTCAGTTGCACACAACTTACCGTTTGGTGCACCAAATCTAACTGATAACATTTGGTTGTACGGTGGTTCTCAACGTGCAGTTGAAGAAACACTTAACCATGGCCGTGCTGGTGTAATGCCTGCTTGGAAAGAGATTTTAGGCGAAGATAAAATTCACCTATTAACTGCTTACGTTTACAGCTTATCGCAAGATAAATAACGATAAAGTTAACAAAACGTTTCAGTTTTAATCTTTTTATTTCAATAGATTAATACAGATCAAAAAAGCCTCCACTCGGAGGCTTTTTTTTAGTCTTTTCGTTCTATTTATTATAATATAGCCGCACATTAATTAATTTTAGAGCGACTATGCAACCGACTCCGTGGTATAAAAATTTTTGGCCTTGGTTTTTAATCTTCTTTCCATTAGCTGCAATTATTGGCTGCATTAGTTTATTTATTACAGCCATTGGTAACGGCCCAGATATGGTTGTGGACGATTACTATAAAAAAGGCAAAGCAATCAACTTAGAGCTGATCAAGTTTGATAAAGCAAAAGCCTTGTATTTACATGGTGACCTAAATGTATCTGATGAGCGAGTAAGCTTTAAATTTACTAAAGGCGATACCAGTAATATTCACGCGCTAAAATTATCGTTTTTTCATCGCACTATAAAAGCTCATGATTTTGAAGCTACCCTCACTCCAAATGCTAATCAAGAGTTTACTGCATTATTAGAAAGCTACACGCCTGGTGCTTACTCAGTGTTTATTGAGCCTGTTGATGCTAGTTGGAAAATGAAAGAAAGTATTACTTTACCAACCACAGCCACCGTTTTAGTTACTCCTAATTATAAGTAGTATTTAGTATGTCTAAAAATTGCTTTCATTGTCTTGAAAGTGTGCCAGCAGGGTTTGACGCACACGTTATTATAGACAATACCGCTGAGCCAATGTGTTGCATTGGCTGTCAAGCGGTTGCTCAAAACATCATTGACCAAGGAATGACCGACTACTACAAATACCGCACCGTAAGTGCCGGCAAAGTAGAGCAACTTGTCCCTGAACAGCTCGCTTTTATTAAAAGTTATGACAATGAAGATATCCAAGATGAGTTTATTAGTACGCACAACGACAACTCTGAGGTATTACTGAGTGTTGAAGGTATAACCTGCGCCGCCTGTGCCTGGCTAATTGAAAAGCAATTATTGAACCTTAAATCGGTAAAACGCGTTGATGTAAATACCTCAACAAATCGTGCCATGATCCACTGGGATAAAAGTGCCACGCCTTTAAGTGAACTAATCACCTCATTGGCTGAAATAGGCTATAAAGCTTACCCCTTCCAATCAGACTTAGAAGCCCAGCAAAAGCAACAAACAGCCAAAGCATATATTCGTCGTCTTGGTGTTGCAGGTTTGATGACCATGCAAGTAATGATGTTTGCCTTTGCAATGTACTTCGGCATGTTCTCTGGAATGGATAGCAATTTTGAACAGTACTTTAGATGGATCAGTTTAATTCTAGCCACTCCAGTCATTTTATACAGCGCCCTTCCCTTTTTAAGTAACGCAATTAACGGCTTAAAGGCAAAGCAGCTGAATATGGACTTACCAGTATCATTGGCTATTTTTGGCGCTTATGCCGCCAGCTGTTATGCCACCGTAATGGAAGTAGGCGAAGTTTACTTTGAATCTATTTGTATGTTTACCTTTTTACTCTTACTAGGTAAATACTTAGAATTTAGAGCGCGTTTAAAGGCCAGTGAATTCACTGCCAACTTGCAAAAGTTGTTACCACTTACTGCACGTACGCTCGATGAGCAAGGTAATGAGCACATCATTGCCGCCAAAAAACTCAAACTTAACGATATTGTGTTAATAAAGGCTGGCGAAACCATTCCTGCTGATGGCATATTGGTTAAAGGCAGTACCAGTGTTGATGAGTCTATGATGACCGGCGAACATCAACCAGTACGAAAGTATATTGATCATAATGTGTATGCGGGTACGGTGAATCATGATGGTATTATTGAAATAAAAATCAATAAACTAGGCCAAAACACCCTACTTAATCAAATTATTCGCCTGCAACATAATGCCCTAACAAAACGCCCAAGACTGGTTGAAATTACCGACAAAGTGGCGCAGTGGTTTGTTGCTATATTATTGGTGTTTGCCTCTTTAACCGCCATTGGTTGGTACCAGGTAGACCCTGATGTTGCTTTTTGGATCACTATATCGGTGTTAGTGGCCACTTGCCCGTGCGCATTAAGCTTAGCAATTCCCACCGCATTAACGTGTGCTGTAGCAACCTTAACCCGCAAAGGTATACTAATTAAGCAAGCACATGTGCTAGAAACCCTATCAAAGCTCACTTTATTTGCCTTTGACAAAACAGGTACGCTTACACAAGGTAAATTTAGCCTCGACGTGGTTGACATACTTGATGATAACTACAGCAAAGAGCAAATTCTTGATATTGCAGCCCAGCTTGAAAGTTACTCTGAACATCCTATTGCCAGTGCATTTAAGGAGTTTAAAGGGCAACGTAAATTTGACGATGTACAACTGCACCCAGGCATTGGGATAAGCGCTCAGTTCGATAATACCCATTACGCTATTGGTAAAAGTGGCTGGTTTGACACAAAAAAAACCAACGCACAAGCAACGCTTTACATAAACAAGCAAGCCGTTGCACGCTTTTACTTTGTAGATAAAGTTAAAGCTGATGCCGATAAGCTCATTAACTCGTTAAAGGCTGCCAACCTAAATTGCCATATGCTGACTGGTGATGCATCTGATGCCGGTGCCAAAGTCGCTAAAAAATTAAAGCTTGATTCAGTACTTGCAAGCTGCAGTCCAAAAGATAAACAAGTCGCAGTTGAACGCTGGTCATCGCAAGGTGAAATTGTTGCTATGGTTGGTGATGGCGTAAACGACAGCCCAGTATTTGCCAGCGCCCATTTATCTATCGCCATGGAAACCGGTGCCGATATATCTAAAAATAGTGCTGATGTTGTATTGCTAAACAGTGACTTAGCTTCTATCTCGCATTTGTTAACTATTGCTAAACAAACACGACGTATAATTAAGCAAAACTTGGCGCTTTCTTTATTATATAATGGCTCTATATTACCGCTAGCGGCTATGGGCTTAGTTGCGCCATGGATGGCCGTTATTGGTATGTCTGCCAGCTCTATTATTGTGATATGTAATTCACTAAGGCTATTAAAGTTATGAGCATAATTTATATTTTAGTTCCTATCGCTATTTTGTTTGTATTAATTGCTATTGGCGTATTTTTTTGGGCAGTAAAAGGCGAGCAATTCTCTGATTTAAACAAGCAAGGCCATAGTATTTTGTTTGAAGACGACAAAGAGCAGCACAATAAAAGTAATGATTGACCCTGTTTTTGTTAGCGCTTTTTTAATGGGCTTAATTGGCAGTGGCCATTGCATTGCTATGTGTGGCGGTATTGCCAGTTCGTTACAGCTTGCCAGCAACAAACGTCAAACGTGGTTACATTCTCTAGCTTATAACAGCGGTCGAGCTTTGAGTTATATGCTTGCAGGAGCCCTTGTTGCGGGTATTAGTAGCCAGTTTGCCACGCAAAATTCTGCCTTTTCATTATTTTTGTCATTTTTAGCCGGTATTTTTATGTTACTGGTTGGCGTTTATATTATGCGCCTAGCCGCCACCTTACAGTGGCTCGAAAAACTAGGTAAAACCCTCATTTGGCAGCACTTAATTAAACTTAATAAGTATTTAATGCCCATTGATTCGCCTCTAAAAGCGCTTGGTTATGGTGCGTTATGGGGCTGGTTACCGTGCGGTTTAGTATATTCTGCACTTACTTGGGCAATGACCAGTGGCAGTGCCATTAATGGTGCTTTAGTTATGCTGGCATTTGCCCTAGGCACATTTCCTGCCATGATCACCTTAGGCATGGCTGCACAAAAGCTAAATACGCTTTTTAATCACCCATGGACACGAATAACATTAGGCAGTGTTATCATTTGGTATGGTATCTACCTCCTGATCATTGCAACAGATAAGCTAGTGCATTAACATTATAAAATGTCGTGTATAGAAATTTAACGGATTGAACTTATGGATTTTTCTCAAAGTCGTGCTAAAGGTAATTGTGCCATTAGCTGTAATAACTGCAGTATTAGCCAGTTATGTTTACCATTTTCTTTAAATGGCCAAGAAATGGATAAACTTGATGAGATCATTGAGCGAAAAAAACCATTACACAAAGGTGACTACTTATTTGAATCGGGCGCGCCTTTAAATGCAATTTTTGCGGTTCGTTCGGGATCATTTAAATCGTATACCTTGTCTGAGCAAGGCGATGAACAAATTACCGGCTTTCACTTAGCTGGCGACCTTGTTGGGTTTGATGCCATTAATAAAATGCAGCACCAAAGCTTTTCTCAAGCACTAGAAACCTCAATGGTATGTGAAATCCCCTTTGATACACTTGACGAACTCGCTGGTAAACTACCCAAGCTTCGCCAGCAAATTATGCGTTTAATGAGTAGTGAAATAACCTACGACCAAGAAATGCTGCTATTACTTAATAAAAAGTCTGCCGAAGAACGCCTAGCGAGTTTTATTTATAATTTATCAGAGCGTTTTGGTGAGCGTGGTTTTTCACGTAAAGAATTTAGATTTACCATGACCCGCGGTGAGATTGGCAACTACCTCGGTTTAACAGTAGAAACTATTAGTCGTTTGTTAAGTCGTTTCCAAAAAGCTGACTTAATTAAAGTAGAAGGCAAGTTTATTACTATTTTAGATAATGACGCGCTTGCAAAAACAGCTGCGATTGTAAAGCCACGTTAATAATAGCTTCTCATTTTAAAATTAATCTCCCCCTGAATTGGAGCGTAATTATTTGCAATTATGCACTATCTCTACTAACACTTTGGGTAGAGGTATTACCCATTCACTTTTAAGAGTCGATGAATAGAATAATTACTTGTCTGGCTCATTTTTTAATATAAAAGTAACTACGTCCTATTAAACTCTTATATAGAAGGACAATCTTATGCCTAATTCTTTATTTCTATTTATCACTCTTTCTTTAAGTATTTTATTTAGTAGCCAAGCATCGAGCTCAATGATCCCCGATGATGGCATTGATGACTCACAAGCACTAAAAGACTTAATTTTAAACACTGCAGAAAACTCTGAGCTTAAAATAGACAAGCCAGGAGTTTACGATATATGTTCAGCTATTATCGTCAGAAATCTTAACAATATTGTTATTACAGCTAATACTGGCGTTATACTAAAAAAGTGTGACCAATTTGAAGGAGAGTATATTTTATCCTTTTATAATTCACGCTTCATAGAAATTAATGGCTTTATTTTTGAAGGGTTAACTAAAGACACGCTTAACTACGACTGGGGAGAGCAAGGTATCCTCTTTGCAGGTTCTGCAGATATTTCAATACATCACAATCAATTTTTTGATTTTGGCGATGCAGCAATAAGAGCAACTTCCTCAAAGCGTTCATCGTATAATGCCCCTATCAACTCTTTCAGAGTAAAAATTAGTAATAACTATTTTAAAAATGTTACCCAAGTGACCACAACTCACCCATGGAGTGAAAACTATGGTGGTACACATGATATTACAATTGAAAGCAATGTATTTGAAGCTCTAAAAGGTTCCTTAAAACTAGCCACTAGAAAACCTGTTTCTAAAGCTTTAATAAAATATAATACCTTTAAAAAAACTAAAGGCACTGCTATAGAAGTTACTTATTACTCTAACGTAAAAATTATTGCTAATACCTTTATAGACAGTGATAAGTTTATCCTCAATGCTTACCCTAATAAACCAGAAAATGTGACGGAACCTTTTAATTGGGGAAGTATTTATTTTACTCACAATACTATTTTACGTTCTAAGGGAGGCATTAGAATACAGTCAGATGTAACCGACGAGCTAATAGATGATATATACGTAAAAGACATTTATATCAATAACAATCACTTTATTAACGTTGATATGACTGTTTATCCTGAAAAAAAATATTGGTATCTTATTAACTTATTCAGTAGAGGTGGAAAGAGTTATCTGTTTTCTACCATTAAAGATAACGTTTATAACTTACTACCTGAAGTGGGCTTTGTGAAAAAAACGAGTGGATTCACCGTAGAAGACAACACTTTGATAAAACCTGAGAATAATTAAATTTTTATAAAGCCGTACATGCTTTTATACAAGATAAAGAGTTTTAAAATTAGAGAAACTTTATTTCTTGATATAGAACAATAATCTTAGTGCTACCCCCTTTAACTGTTGTGTATTTGCGTTACACTGAATGTATAACTGTTAAGTGAATGGAGTAGCACAATGGAAACGATTAAACGTATTATCGCGGTTATTGACCCAACTAAAGACGATCAAAATGCCCTCGCGCGTTCAATAGATTTAGCCAAAAAATCGGGTGCGAGCATTACCGCCTTTATGACGGTTTACGATTTTTCTTACGAAATGACCACTATGTTATCAGGCGATGAACGTGAAGCAATGCGTCAAGCCGTCCTCAAAGATCGCGAGCTATGGCTTAAAGATCTAATCTCTCCTTATCAAAATATTAATATTGATACTCAAGTTATTTGGCATAATCGCCCATACGAGGCAATAATTAATACCGTTATCAATGATAAATACGACTTGGTTATCAAAGGTACTCATCAACACGGTACGCTTAAAGCGGTCATTTTTACTCCTACAGACTGGCATTTAGTAAGAAAATGCCCAACGCCCGTTTTATTTGTCAAAGATATGCAATGGCCAGCACAGGGGAATATTTTAGCTGCAGTAAATGCAGTCAGTGAAAATGAGCAGCACTTATCACTTAATAAACGCATAATTAAAGATGCACAATTTTTATGTGAACTGGCTAATGCTAAACTTAACTTAGTCAATGCCTACCCTGCTACACCAGTAAATATTGCGATAGAAATCCCAGAATTTAACCCTGGGCTTTACAATGAATCAGTTAAAAAACATCATATTGAATCAACCAATGAACTAGCTAACGAGTTTAACCTAACCTCTGATCAATGCTTTATTGAAGAGGGATTGCCAGAAGATGTGATACCGGATGTTGCAAATCGTTTAAATAGTGAGTTAGTGGTTATTGGCACTGTGGGACGTACCGGCTTAAGTGCTGCATTAGTGGGTAACACCGCTGAGCATGTTATTGACAGCCTCGATTGTGATGTACTTGCATTGAAACCTGACGGCTATGTAAGTCCACTCGCAGAAAGTTAACGTTTGCTGTAGCTGTGATATTACATATGGCATATAATACGCCCCTTTATTTTTAGCAATTAATTTTGCCGTACTGTTTATAAGGGGGCGTAGTGTCTCATTCTGCTCAAGCCAAAGCTCAACACAACTTAAATAAGCTTCAAAAGCGTTTACGCCGCCTCACAGGTCAAGCTGTCATGGATTTTAACATGATAGAAGAAGGTGATCGTATCATGGTGTGCTTATCTGGCGGAAAAGACAGTTACACTATGCTCGATATGCTGCAACATTTACAGCGTGTTGCCCCTATTAAGTTTGACCTTTTTGCGGTTAACCTTGACCAAAAGCAACCAGGCTTTCCTGAGCATGTACTGCCTGAATACCTTGATAATTTAAATATTGAATACAAAATTGTCGAAGAAGATACCTACAGTATTGTTACCGATATTATTCCTGAAGGTAAAACAACGTGCTCACTTTGCTCTCGTCTGCGTCGTGGTATTTTATATCGTACGGCTAAAGAGCTAGGCGCCACAAAAATAGCTTTAGGTCATCACCGCGATGACATGATAGAAACCTTGTTTTTAAATATGTTTTACGGCGGAAAACTCAAAAGTATGCCAGCTAAACTAATGAGTGATAACGGCGAGCACATGGTTATTCGCCCGTTGGCTTATTGTAAAGAAGCCGATATTAGCCAATACGCATTTAGCCAAGGCTACCCTATTATTCCGTGTAACTTATGTGGCTCACAAGAAAACTTACAGCGTAAGCACACTAAAAACATGCTAGAACAATGGAATAAAGAGCACCCAGGGCGTATAGAAAGTATTTTTACTGCCATGCAAAATGTTGTACCTTCGCATTTAGCTGATAACCAATTGTTTGATTTTGCTAATCTGCAAACCGGTGACGTTATTGATGGTGGAGATATCGCGTTAGATAAACCAGATATTCCAAAAGCGCCGGTTAATCCTGAACAAGATGAAACAGACCAAGCCGACGTGGTTACTATTAATTTAAGCTAATTTTTTAAGGGTTTGCAGTAATGCAAACCCTTCACTCTGCTCTATGCTGCTACTTACCGGCAGCTAATCCTTGTAAAAACTCTAAACTCTGCATTTCTTGTTTATTCGCCTGATAAGGCAGCTGCTGTAAGCTATCGTAAGCAAAATCTTCAATAGTAAACTCACTCACTTTACTTTGCCCAAAGCTGTTTCGCTCACCTGGGCTTGGCGACATACGTTCAATAACAAAGTCGCTCAACCGCAAATCATTCGTTTGCTTAGGCAAAACAGACCAATGCGCTTTAAAATCAATTTGTTCGCTGCCCTCATTTAAACGAGCTTTAGCAACTAAATGTGCTAATGGCGAAGTACCACTGTATAAGTTAGCTCTTAGGCGATATAAGCCACTTTTTATCACTGTTAAGTTAGCAGGCACTATCATATTATCATTACGTGGATATGCGTTATCAAAGCTAGTTAGGGTTGCACTAGGCGGCATATATTGTATTTGTGCCACCACAGGGACCATTTTACCCGCAATGTTGGCTTCAACTAATAACTGTAAATTGCGAGGATAGTCTTCCTCACCTTTAAACGTAATTACAAGTTCATTGCCTCGAGCAACACCACTGTGTGTTTTTAACGGCTGTTTAGTATCCGTATCACTGAGTGTTACCTGTGCTTTACCTAAATTTTGTGCGCTTATGGTTAATTCAATTGCTTGCGGATAGACATAGCGATATTGAGATAAACTTAAGGTTAACTCCCCGCCTTGCTCTCCTACTGGGCTAGTAACCGGGAAAAACTGATTTGGCTTTAGCCGGTCTTCATCATATACCGTTAAAGGTTGCGAATAAGGCGGGAATACTAAGTTTTGTTGATATTGCTGCGCCACCGCCGATGCTGCTTTAGCTATATCTTCATTAAACTCATGCTGCTCTTTAGGCATTTTTTTTATGCTTGATTTAACTGCTGATGCCTCTTTTTTTACCGGCATAGCAACAAATTCAGGTGTTTTTTTATGCTCTTTAGCTGTTGTTTGCGAAGCTGAATAACTAGCATTGCCTTTACCTAAAAACCACATCAAGCCGGTAACTATTATTACTAAAACAATAACGTAGGATTTTTTCATTGTTATTTATCCTATAAATACTAGGGTCTGTTGACCTTTCAAGGTTGAATTTGCAGCAGTCTGTTTGGTATTTAGGCAAGGCAGAGCCTATGTGGTGTGGTTATTCCTCATAAATAGGCGATAACGCAGCATCAATACCAAACAGGCGCAGCCCTTCGGGTTCTGCCTAGGGGCGATTTACTCTTTGTTGCTCGGTTTTGACTTAGCCCACTAGGTTACAAACCTCGCGCCGCGATT